>JAKOOI010000468.1 GCA_022701475.1 Weeksellaceae bacterium | reverse complement strand
GGTTCCGGGATATGATATCAAAATCTTCGATGAAAACGGGCTTGAGCTGGATGCGCATCAGGAAGGTTACTTAATCATTAAACTTCCGCTTCCGCCAGGTGCATTACTGGGAATCTGGAATGATAACGAACGTTTCCGGAGCAGTTATTTATCGCAGTATGACGGCTACTATTTCTCAGGAGACGGCGCCATCAGGGATGAAGACGGATATGTCTTCATTACCGGAAGAGTGGACGATGTCATCAATGTGGCCGGTCACCGCCTCTCGACTTCCGAAATGGAGGAAATCGTTTCCTCCCATCCCGATGTGGCCGAATGTGCCGTTGTCGGGATCGATGATGAACTGAAAGGCCAGGTGCCTTTTGCAGCAGTGGTCCTAAAAAATGGTTCCGTTATTCAGGAGAATACGCTTGAAAAGGAGATCGTGCAGATGGTCCGGGGAAAAATCGGTGCCGTGGCATGCCTCAAGAATGTGATGACCGTTAAAAGACTGCCGAAAACCCGTTCCGGAAAAATCCTGAGGAAACTCATCAGGACGATGGTGGACGGGAAAGAATTCCAGGTTCCTTCAACGATCGACGACGAAAAAATCATCGAAGAAATCCAGCTGAAAATCCGGGAATATAGGGCATAAGCAAAAAATTAAACATAAATTTAAATAACGAATTCAAATAAACTAAAGGGATATGAGAAACTACCTGATAGAAGATTTACCGCATTACTTTGAGGAATATAAAAATTCCATCAAGAACCCTAAAAAATTCTGGGACAAAATTGCCGACCAGAACTTTGTCTGGTACCAGCGATGGAGCAAAGTGGTAAAATATGACATGAACGAAGCCAAGATCACCTGGTTTAAAAATGCCAAACTGAACATCACCAAAAACTGCCTGGACCGCCATCTTTCCGTACGGGGCGAGAAAACCGCCATCATCTGGGAACCGAATGACCCGAAAGAAGAGGCGCAGCCCATCTCCTACAATGAACTCTATACCAGAGTGAACAAAACAGCCAACGTCCTCCGCGATATGGGCATTGAAAAAGGCGACCGGGTCTGCATCTACCTTCCGATGATCCCTGAACTGGCCGTTACCATGCTGGCCTGCGCTAAGCTGGGTGCCGTACACTCAGTCATCTTTGCAGGATTTTCCGCATCAGCCGTATCCTCAAGGGTCAATGACTGCGGTGCCAAAATGGTCATTACTTCAGACGGAAGCTACCGGGGAAGCAAGGTACTGGACCTGAAGAGCATCGTGGATGAAGCCCTGGAAAAAACACCGAGCGTAGAAAAGCTCCTGGTCGTAAAAAGAACGCATAACGAGGTCAAAATGAAAGAAGGCAGAGATTTCTGGATGGAAGACCTGTATGAAAAAGCATCGCCGGATTTCGTAACCGTGATCATGGATGCCGAGGATCCGCTTTTCATTCTCTACACTTCCGGCTCAACCGGGAAGCCGAAGGGAATGCTCCATACCTGCGCCGGATATATGGTATACACGGCTTATACCTTTAAGAACGTATTCAATTATAAAGAAAATGACATCTACTGGTGTACGGCAGACATCGGATGGATCACCGGCCACTCCTACATCCTGTACGGACCGCTGCTGAACGGTGCCACTACCGTTATCTTTGAAGGGGTTCCCACCTATCCTGAACCGGACCGTTTCTGGGAAGTGATTGAAAAACATAAGGTGACGCAGTTTTATACTGCACCTACCGCCATCCGTTCCCTGGCGAAGGAAAGCTCCGAGTGGGTAGACAAGCATGACCTCAGCACCCTGAAAGTCATCGGATCCGTTGGAGAACCGATCAATGATGAGGCCTGGCACTGGTTCAACGACCATGTCGGCAGAAAAAAATGCCCGGTCGTCGACACCTGGTGGCAAACGGAAACCGGCGGTATCATGATCTCCCCGCTTCCCTTCGTTACCCCTACCAAACCTACCTATGCCACCCTTCCGCTGCCGGGAATACAGCCCGTTCTTATGGATGACAAACGCAACGAGATCATGGGCAACCAGGTGACCGGCAACCTGTGCATCCGTTTTCCGTGGCCGGGAATTGCCAGAACCATCTGGGGCGACCATCAGCGATACAAGGAAACCTATTTCACCGCTTTCCCCGGGAAATATTTTACCGGTGACGGGGCTTTACGGGATGAGGTCGGCTATTACCGGATTACCGGGCGGGTGGACGACGTGATCATCGTTTCCGGGCATAACCTGGGAACCGCGCCGATCGAAGACAGCATCAACGAACATCCGGCCGTAGCGGAATCGGCAATCGTAGGCTATCCTCATGACATCAAAGGAAACGCCTTGTACGGGTTCGTGATCCTGAAAGAAACCGGGGAAGGCCGCCAGAAAGAAAACCTGAAGAAAGAAATCAACCAGCTGATCTCCGAGCAGATCGGCCCTATCGCCAAGCTCGATAAGATCCAGTTTGTCTCCGGTCTTCCGAAGACGCGTTCCGGTAAGATCATGCGCCGTATTCTAAGGAAAATTGCAGAAGGCGACTTCAGCAACTTCGGGGATATCACCACGCTCCTGAATCCGGAAATCGTAGAGGAAATCAAGAATGAAAGGCTCGGCTGACAGAAACAGAAATCCGGATCATACAATCAGATCATGACGATCAATAAAAAAGGATGCGCGGCAATTGCCGTGCATCCTTTTTTTATATATTGCACTGAGGTTATTCCTTTATTATTTTTACCGACTGTCTTCCCAGATTGGAATGGATGTCCAGCAGATACTGCCCGGGCGGATAGGCAAAGTCAACGGCATACTTTTTCACGCCTTTATCCCGTATATCATCCTTAATAATATTTCCGATAAATTTTCCTGAGATATCATAAAGCCCTACGATGATATGGTCAGAATGCATAAAATAGACATTCATGGCAAGCTTGTCTTTTACCGGATTCGGAACGACTTCCACCTTCAGTTTCAGATCGGTATTTTCGGCAGACGCTTCCTGCACGCCCAGACTGCCGGCAGTCATCTTATAGATGTTTTTTCCGGAGGCATAGGCCAGGTTATTATTGATGATGAAAATCCTGTTGAGAGAGGCCCCTACTCCGGTATTCGTCCAGGTAGTTCCGCCGTCTGAAGTTTCGTAGATCCCGGTGCTGCGGCCTCCCATCCAGCCGTGGGTAGCGGAAGTGAAGCCAACCGCCTGCACATAAGGGTCCGGGAAATCTTTTGTTTCCCATGTAAAGCCGCCGTTGGTAGTCTTCAGCAGTTTTCCGGTATTCGGCGTTTCGGATTCAATGGAACAGAAGATCGTACTGTTGGACAGCAGCTGCATCTTCCATACGTATTCATTCGGGATATTGCTGTTGTAGATCTTGGTCCAGTTCAATCCGCCGTCCGTTGTTTTCAGGATAACGGCTCCATTGGAATCGGATCCCGAAGCAAAGCCGACATTTTCATTGATGAAAGCGACCTCTACCAAAGCTTCCGCATAGGCGGACATATCGATATACTGCCAGGTATTTCCGCTGTCGGTGGATTTTATGATATAGGCCGGATAAAACCATGCTCCGCAGCCGTACACGGTGGAAGTTCCCACACAATCCAGTCCGCAGATGGCCTGGGGATACGGGGAGATATTGTTCACCCGCTGCCAGGTGGTTCCGCCGTCCGTGGTTTTATAAAAATCGTTGTTCAGTGTGCCCAGAAACCCGATATTCTCATTCAGAAACTCAATATTGCGGTAATATTGATTGGTGGCCGCACTTACGGTCTGCTGGGTCCATGTGGCACCGCCGTTGGTTGTCTTGAACACAGCCCCGTTTCCTCCTTTTGCGGCCCAGCCCAGGTTTTCATTCAGGAAGAACACATCATCATAACGGCCGGTACCGTTGGAAGGCGGATAAGAGAAGGTGGTCCAGGAATATTGGGCATTGGCCAGAAGACTCATAAATGAAAAGGCCAGAATCAGTTTTTTCATAGGATATTAATTTCCGGTACAAATTTGAACTATTTCAGAAAGATATACAACAGGCAGAAGGAATATAAATCAAATGGTCCCGGATTTATCTGTTATGGTAACCGCCTCTGACATAAATACCAGAAGCCGTATTAATTCTTATTAAAAAAAGAATTAATACCATGGATTTTTATTAATTTTAAAACATAAACTTAAAAACTTCACCTATGTCGAATATTTTAGCCGGTGTATTTAGCCACGGAAGCGATTATAAACAATTAGAAGCAGACCTGGAGCAGTCGGGTTTTGATAATTCAGACTATATCGTCTATCTTACTGATGACAGCCATTCCCCGCGACTGGTAAGCGTAGCAGTCACTGATGCTGCCCGTGCAGAGCAGGCACAGAGCATTTTCGGCAATCATGATGCCGTAAAAACGTATCTGATTGATAACATGAGCATCCATCAGGCCGATTATCAGACGGTAAAAAGATTTATCGATGCCCACAACAGGGCGGAAATCCATAACAGCCCGGATGTAAAAATCAAAGGTGCCACCGACGGAATGGATTCCGAAGTGAAATTTTAATATCCCTCCTGCTTTCCATATGAGAAATCCGCAGCCGGTCAATGGTTGTCAATGGTCAATTCCTGCGGGTCAATGGT
>JAKOOI010000464.1 GCA_022701475.1 Weeksellaceae bacterium | reverse complement strand
AATGACGAGCCTTTCAAATCCTACTTTTATGTCACCGACAATCCCGAAAAAGGAAACTGGAAGCTGCTGACGAGAACAAGGCATTTTCATGATGCGTCTTTGTTGTTCGACGATGACGACCGGGTCTATGTCTTTACTTCCAATAAAGTTTTTGAACTGAGCCCGGATTTTAAAACCATCATCGGAAATCCTGACGGGACGGAAGTTTTCCAGAAAGATGCCTCGGAAACCGGACTGCTGGAAGGCAATCAGATCATTAAAAAAGACGGGAAATATTACATGATGATGATTTCCTGGCCGAGAGGCGGGAAGCGTCGTCAGGAAGTGTACAGAGCGGATAAAGTCACCGGGCCTTTTGAGAAGAAAGTCGTTCTCGAAGATAACTTTTTAGGATTTTCCTACGCCGGTCAGGGCGCTCTGATCGATGATAAAAACGGCAACTGGTATTCCCTGATCTTTCAGGACAGAAATGGCGTAGGGCGGGTTCCGATCCTGCTTCCTGTGAAATGGGAAAACGGCTGGCCGGTACTGGGAGACAACGGAAAAGTCCCTTTAAAAGGAGAAGTTCCGCTTCCGCCGTTTAAGCCGAAAAATCACCTGGTGGAAAGCGACGAATTTTCAGATAAAAAAATGAAAATCCAATGGCAGTGGAACCATAATCCTGTGAATGAAGCGTGGTCATTATCCGAAAGAAAAGGATTTTTAAGACTGAAAACATCCAGGATTGTAGATAATGTATACCTTGCTCCGAATACGCTCACCCAAAGAATGGAAGGTCCGAAATCCAGTGGAATCGTTGCATTGGATGTGAAAGGAATGAAGGACGGTGATGTTGCCGGATTCAGCGCATTCAATGGTGATTCCGGAATCTTGTCTGTGATAATGGAAGGCGGCAAAAAGTATATTGTATTTTCGACTAATGAAGTCAGCCTGGATAACAAAACCAAGGCGGTTACCGGGGTTAAAAAAGAAGAGAAAAAACGGATTCCTTTGAATGCTGACAAAGTTTATTTCAGAATTGATACCGATTTCAACCTCGGAAAAGATTTGGCGGATTTTTATTACAGCACCGATCAGAAAAACTGGACCGAAATGGCAAAAGATTACAAAATGATCTTCGATTACCGGAGATTGTTTATGGGTTCCAAATTTGTGATCTTCAATTATGCCACTAAAGATTTAGGAGGTTTTGTGGACATCGATTTTTTCAGGGTTAATGCAGATTTGAATAAGGCTGAATAATCCGGGAAATTTTAACGTTAATTTTAAATTCGCAAAACCAGGCAGCATCGGTAAAATTAAAACACAGTTTAATGAAACAAATACCACAATGTTAATCTATGCAAGAAAAAACACATAAATTTAACAGTTAGACAGAATTTTAAAGCCCTGAAAGGGCGGCTTACATCAGCATAGGGTGCAGCCCTATGATAAAATAGCACAATACCTGCAAGCCTTGAAAGGGCGAAATAATTTAAGAATACATTGGTTTAAAATCCTTAAATCATTCATAACAACCAAATAATTACAATTACAAAATAAAGCTCCGGAGGAGCAACCTGTTAATAGCAAAAATATTCAAAATACACAAAAGCCTCGTAGAGGCGGCCTGTCAATTACGACACCGATAATTAACCATAAAAATGAAAAAAGATAAACCCTTGCCGGTATTATTTTTTTGTCTAAATTAATAAGTGTAAAAATTACAAATAAAAACTCATGAAACTTACATCTCTACTCATTATAGGCGCATCGCTGATCGTGATACCGGTAGCCGCCCAGAATACACAGCGCCAGGCACCTGCGGGATTTGATGTGGCGAATGCCAATATTCCCCACGGCAAAATAGACTCCATTCAATATCTTTCAAAAACGGTTGGGGTTACGCGAAAAGCATTGGTATATACGCCGCCGGGCTTCAAAAAGGGGACAAAATACCCGGTCCTGTACCTGCTTCATGGTATCGGAGGAGATGAAAAAGAATGGTACAAAAACGGAACGCCGCAGATCATCCTCGATAACCTGTATGCACAGGGCAAACTCACACCGATGATCGTCATCCTTCCCAACGGACGGGCCATGAAGGACGACCGGGCGACCGGAAATATTATGGCCAAAGACAAAGTGGAAGCTTTTGCGACTTTTGAAAAAGATGTACTGAACGACCTGATTCCTTATGTAGAAAAGAAATTCCCGGTAAAAAAAGACCGCGACAACAGAGCAATTGCCGGACTGTCCATGGGAGGCGGACAAACCCTGAACTTCGGACTCGGGAACATCGGCAAATTTGCCTGGGTAGGAGGCTTTTCATCCGCTCCGAATACGAAAGAACCACAGCTTTTGCTGCCGAATCCTCAAAAGGCAAAAGAATTAAAGCTGCTCTGGATTTCCTGCGGTGACGCCGACGGACTCATGCCGTTCAGCAAAAGGACCCACGATTACCTGGCGCAGAATAAAATCCCCCACATTTTCTACATCGAGCCGGGCGGCCATGATTTCAAAGTCTGGAAAAACGATCTGTATATGTTTTCACAATTGATCTTCAAACCGGTTGACAAAACCACTTTTTCCGATTTTACGGTATTGGGTCTGCCCGCCGAAACCAATATCAGGAATGCGCAGTACCCACAGATCATGCCCAACGGAAAAGCCATCTTCAGGGTGAAAGCTCCGGAAGCACAGAAAGTACAGATTGATCTCGGGAAAAAATACGACCTGACCAAAGATTCGGA
>JAKOOI010000461.1 GCA_022701475.1 Weeksellaceae bacterium | reverse complement strand
CGATGTAGCCGCTGTTCATCAGCAGGGATAAAAGAAGTGGCGTTGATTCTGGCATTACGCTGGAATTTGTGAATGATGGGCTGCATCAATCCATTATAACTGTTGCAGGCGGTCGTTAGGTTAGCAGGTGTTTTGCTGATAAAATGCGACAATGCCTTTGCTGCGTAGATCGAAAGCGATGCCCCCATTCCCGACAGGGCGGTGGGGCAATATCCTGCGTCACCCAGCAGAACCATATTTCCATTAACCAGGTCAGGTGCGTCCACCATTCCCATCTTATCGATGAACATCACGCCATCTTCAGCAAAACGATTGAGCAAATCCGTTACTTCGATCCCATAATTACCAAAAGAACGGTGTAACAGTTCCGCGGGTCTTTCCTTCATCGTTGCAAGATCACCGGTATGGTGGAGATAACATTGGATGGCAATTTCATTATTTGCGATCGGGTAAATAGAGAGCATCTTATTAACATCGATATAAATTTTAAAATAACCTATATTAAAAGCATGCTCAGCCTGCAGTCTTCCACCCATGTACAGCGTATTGAAATCTTCCATCCGTGTCTCAGTGAAATAACGTTCCCGTGTTGAAGAACGCAAACCTTCAGAAACAATAACGAGATCGGCTTTCATTTCCCGCCCGTCAGAGAATATGACTTCTGCTTTGTCGCCTGCCGGAGTAATTTCGGAAATCGTTGTGTTGAAAGATATATTTATCCGGTCTTTCAAACCATCATATAGGATATTATGCAGCCCGCCACGGGAAATCAGTACGGAACGTTCGATATTCTCGTTCATTTTTTCATAGCTGATGTGCTGAATAACCTGCCCGTCTTTTTCTAAAAAGCTTACAAACTCAGACGGAGAAGATGCTGCCTGCAGTTCTGCCGTCAAGCCGAGTTCCTCCATGATCCGGACACCAAAGCTCTTCAGGGATATCAGGAAACCTGTCTTTGCAAAAGAAGAAGCTCTGTCAGTTACCGTCACCTGATGTCCTTGTGCAGACAGCAATTTTGCGGCGGTCAGTCCTGCAATTCCTCCGCCCGATATTAAAATATTTTTTCTCATTTTTAAAATCTTTTAAATTCTTATTACAAAATTAGCTTTACATTTAAGGACAAAATAGTCCTGTTTTATAATAAAAATAGTCCATAAAATGAATTTGACGGATAATAAGAAACAAATGCTGGATCTGGCAGAGAAACTGGGAATGCCGGCATCTGAATTTAGTGATAATCTGGACCTCTTGCGGCTCAATGAGATTCATATCATTGATATGCTTCCTGAAATGCTGCTGATGATCCGGTCTGTGATTGCAGAAGAAACATTTACATACACAAGAAAACCTGTTAATGATGCTACAAGAGGCCTGCTTTTTTCTTTCCAGAACATATTGAGTCATTCTTTAAATAATCATGTATATCAATACTCTGACAATTCCCTCCATGCAAGACCTCACATCCGTATAACCCCTTTCCATCTTGAAAGCGAAGTAGTATTTCCGAAAGGACTTGCCATAACCCAGATTACGATACTAATTGAACTCGATTTTCTCAAAAGTTTTATAGGCAAAGATCGGGAGGCCTTCCGCTATCTTTTCAATGATGAAAAAACATTTTTGATCGATGAATTTATGTCACCGGAAATGGCTGATCTTGTTACTGAGATTGCCGGAACTTCCGTATCCGGTACACTTTCCGAGGCTTATTACAAAGTAAAAGCACTGGAGCTGCTGTACCTGCTTTTTAAAAACCTTTCCAAACGGCAACATGTAAAATATCAAAGCCTTCGTGGTGACGAAATAATAGCACTTTACCATGTAAGGGATGCAATTTCATCTTCTCTTGACAATCCTCTGACCCAGGAGGAACTTGTAAAAATAAGCGGTATGAATGTGCTTAAACTCAGAAAACTTTTTATGCAAATTTTCGGAAAAGGTATGTATGAATACG
This sequence comes from Weeksellaceae bacterium, assembly GCA_022701475.1. Lineage (GTDB taxonomy): Bacteria > Bacteroidota > Bacteroidia > Flavobacteriales > Weeksellaceae > Chryseobacterium. The sequence goes on along the minus strand of JAKOOI010000461.1, from coordinate 1,091 downwards.
GCCAATACCTGAGAATGCAGGAAGCAGCCAGATTGATGCAGGAGAAAAACCTTTCGGTTTCTGAAACCGGATATCAGTTGGGTTTTACTAATTTGAGTTATTTCGGAAGATTGTTTGAGCAGCATTTTGGAATGAAACCTAAAAAATGGAGCGCTCAGCATCGGCAGAAAGATATATAAGTACGCCCTAGTAATCGTTTTGTGAGATTGATAACTTTAAAAAAGATATAATAATTTACTGAATTTTTGGTGTAATGTATCAATTAGATTAAATGTCTGAAAACATGGATGCTACCCTACAGCCGATCGATACTTATTCCCGGATCTTAAATGTTCCCTATACCGGTTCAGTACATACAAAATCGAAGGCTTCCTGCAGGAGGCCTTCGAAACACCAAATCACAAAATATTAATATGAAAAATTTTATTTTATAAAGCTGTTGCTGTATACGTTACGGTTTGCGTATAGGTTCCTGCCGGTTTCCCTAAGATGTCGGAAGAAGACGATTTCGCTGCCGGGATGGTGTAGTCCAGGTTCAGGGTCAGTGCGCTTCCAAGCGGGGCATTGGATACCAAAGTCTGATCTGATGAAGATAAAACGACCGCGCTTTTGGTTCCGCCCATGGTTCCGGAAGCGGCAGCGGCTTTGATGACCAGAACATTGACAGGGATCAGGTTGGTTCCGTTCATGAAATTCGCGCCTCCTGCTTTTACTTTCACGTTGAAGTTCTTCGTTGACGTCACTTTTAAAGAATTGGCTTTGGTAACGGTCTGATCGGAGTTGTAGTCTGCTGCGGTAGCATAGTTGAAATCAACCGTATTGCCGATGGCCGTGCTTCCCGCATCGATGGAGATCACGTCGTTCAGGGTAATGTTTACCGTGGTGGTTGCCGTTGTATTCTGAGCCTGAACATTGTTGGTTCCTAAGATGAATGCTCCGAAGGTTAAGGCTGCTATGGCGATTTGTTTTGTCATGATCGTATTGTTTATTTTTTTTATTCCTGATTAATTGTCCTCTTTTGAACAATACAAATCTACGGCAGCGGTAAAATTTTCTGTGTAGTGGAACTTGGAAGTTGATGTAGTAAAATA
>JAKOOI010000397.1 GCA_022701475.1 Weeksellaceae bacterium | reverse complement strand
GAACCTAAGGTTACAGCGGTTAAAGACTGGGTTTCCCCTCTTGTAAAGATGGCAGATCCGTGAGCTCCCGGTAAATAATCGATTTCGCTCCAGATCGGCCTGATGGTTTCAGGATCACGCCCGTCCAGACGGATCTTGTCATTCAGGATCATTTGGCGCATCGCTTCTTTTTCCACATCGTGGTAATATACTTTGGCAAAAGGCGTCACTCTTTCCAGTTCCTCGGCATCTTCTACATACTGAGCCAGGAATTCAGCCAGTACCGCTTTGAATTTTTCGCCTCTTTCTTCTTTTCCTGAAGGGGTTTTGGCTACTTCGTATACTTTATCGTATGTTTCTTTCCACACTTTCTCACGGATGGCTTCATCGTGGTTTTCGTGGCTGTATTCTCTCTTCGGAAAAGACTTTCCTACTTTTTCCGCCAATCTTTCCTGAGCTTCCACCTGTTTTTTGATTTCAGCATGGGCGAAAGTGATCGCTTCCAGCATTTCCTGCTCGGAGATTTCTTTCATTTCCCCCTCTACCATCACGATAGAATCCTTGGTGGCTCCCACCATGATATCAAGGTCGGAATTTTTCAGGTCTGCATAATTCGGGTTTACGGAAAGCTCCCCGTTGATTCTTACTACCCTTACTTCAGACATCGGTCCGTTGAATGGGATATTGGTAACGGCAATGGCTGAAGAAGCCGCCAGACCGGCAAGGTCATCAGGAATCGACTGTCCGTCATAGGAAATCAGGGAGATCATCACCTGAACTTCTGCATGGAAATCATCCGGGAACAACGGTCTCAATACCCTGTCCACCAAACGCATGGTAAGGATTTCCTGATCGGAAGGACGGGCCTCCCTTCTGAAGAAATTTCCGGGGATTTTACCGCCGGCATAGAATTTCTCCCTGTAATCTACCGTTAACGGTAAAAAATCCACTCCGGGATTAGCTTCTTTATTGGCTACAACCGTTGCTAACAGCATGGTTCCGCCCATTTTTACGACAACAGATCCGTCGGCCTGCTTGGCCAGTTTTCCTGTTTCAATGGTGATTTCTCTGCCGTCCGCAAGAGTAATCAGCTCTGTAATTGCTTGAGGTACACTCATAAATTGTTTTGTGTTGCACTCCGTATTGAGCGCTTTTAAGATTATATTTCGTCTGAATTTAACTGCAAATTTAAGGTAATTATTTGGATTAAGGCCTCTATCCCTACCAAAATCCGCACCACAGGCTTTGCTGAGGGCTGATTTGTTTTGTGATTGGATAATGAATGACGGATTTCAAAGCCCTGTGCCTTTTAAATCGGATCGCAACCCGAAACGGCACACGGCAGAACAGGTTTACAATTAAAAACCGGCAGCCATAAAAACTTATTTCCTAAGTATTATAAGAACGATCCGATTTTAAAAACCGTTACGGTACGAAGGGATTCATTAAAAGACTTTTAAACAGGTCATTGCAGGAAAGAAATTCAGTACGGGCATAAAAAAAGCAACCCTTTTCAGGATTGCTTTTATGATAAAAATCTTTACAGATTATTTTCTCAGACCTAGTTCAGCAATGATTGCTCTGTATCTTGTGATATCTTTTTTCTTAAGATAATCCAGAAGGCTCTTTCTCTTACCTACCAGTTTCACCAAAGATCTCTCCGTGTTGAAATCATGACGGTTAGCTTTCAAATGCTGAGATAAGTGGTTGATTCTGTAAGTAAAAAGAGCTACCTGTCCTTCAGCGCTCCCTGTGTCCTGTGCAGATTTTCCGTGCTTTGCGAAGATTTCTGCTTTTTTTTCTGTTGTTAAGTACATTCCAATATTGTTTAATGATTATTATGTAACGGCTGCAAAAGTACGGATTTATTCCGGTTCTGCAAACATTATTGATTCCGTATATTGAATTTGATAGAAAAAAATGTTAAAAAATTCTTAAAAAAGAAATGAAATCCCATTAAAAGGCAGTAATTTTGCATGGTTAATCAATGATGAGAAAAATAGTCATTTTTACCACCTTTACAGTTATCCTTGTCATAAGCGCTTCCGCCCTGAAAGCACAGAAATCTGCAGATCATCCTGTTAGGAAAGTATTGTATTTCAATCCTGAAGTAGATCCTGACATTGAAGAGATTAAGGAACCCACCAATACCGCTTTTTTCAGTGCCGTTTCCGATAATCTCAGCGAAAGGAAAAACAGGATGCTGAAAACGGAAGTGCAGGTCTCTTTTGACAGTATCGACCGGCAGACCATCACCGATTACTGTATCAACAATGATGCGGATTTTGTTGTCGTGCCAAAAGTAAAGTATTTCAAGGTAGGCCTTGGCAAATATGTATTTTCCAACCAGGTGATCGTAAGCATGAAACTCTTTGATGCCGGAGGCAACCTGATAACGGAAACCGATTATGACACCTATAAAAAGAATATGCGCCTGCTGGGCTCCACTACCAATTCCATAAAGATCGGTACCAATGGCGCCATTAAAGGAATTCTGAAAGAGCTCCGCAAAATAAAGCCTTCGGGAGAAACCGGTTTCTGATGTTGTAATTCCAGAATTATAACAGATATCCGCCCTTTTCGATCCCAAATTTTATCCTGTTGCTCCATCTTTGAATACATCGCTGCATCCCATTCCTTAATCCAGTGTAAAAATTGATATGCATGCCATTCAATTTATTAAAATTAAATTCCTTCCGTGGTGAATAATAAGTTCTTTTTTACTATTTTTGTCAGGTATTAATCATCAGACAATCTCGATAGAAATTTCTTCAGGCATCTGCTTCCGGCAGATGTTTTTTTGTTTACACGAATTGTATATCACTTAAATCCAGGACATTGATATAAATTATTTTTCATTTAATAGTGATTAATTAATACAGATTATGTACTTTTAGGGATACAAAATAGAACATTATGAAAAATCTTAAAAGACTCAGCAGGAAACAGCAGGAACAGATCAAGGGAGCTTCTGCCCTCATCAGATGTACGGAAGACTCCCAATGTTTCGGCGGAGCCTGCTGCAACAGGGTATGTGTTATCCATCCCTGCATTGAACAGTAACAGAATCATCTTCTGAAAAGCATCTGCCCCGGCAGGTGTTTTTTTGTATTCTGTCCGGGTATATATCCGCTTTTGTTCAGCTTGATAGGACCGGAAGCATCCACAGAAATCCGGACATATAAGCAAGTGAGAACACTGATATCGGAGAAAAGGCTAACCGTAAAAACAGGACGCTCCCTGCAGGGCTTCTTACAGCTGATGATCTACAGCTGCGAACAGGCCCTTTGAAGCATAATTCCACAATGCTTTTGTCTAATATTCTGAAATGAAGCAATCGCTCGCAGATTACGGTGATTATGCAGATCTGAATACAAAATCTGCAAAATACTCCGGATCTGCGGGAAAATTCAGAAAATTCCGCAAACAGTTACAAAAA
>JAKOOI010000371.1 GCA_022701475.1 Weeksellaceae bacterium | reverse complement strand
GATTTTATTCCCATGAAAGAGCAGGATGCCGCAGGCTGGTAAAATAGCTACTTTTATGAAAAATGAGGCGAAAGAATATTTTCATTACGGCTGTATGAAATATTCTGCCGGTTTTCCGTAAAAAAGGAATGAGATAGCGGGGTTTTTAGCATGATATTTCTTTATTTTACCCTTTTGGAAATGGATATGCTGATGAAAGCTGTCCGGAAAGCCAGCCTTTATCAAAAAATTGAATTATGAAGTTTCAGAAGATTTCCCGTCTTTTCATTCCCGCTCTTATGGCATTGCTGCTTTCACCGGCAGTAAAAAGCCAGGATAAATTTCCCGACGGAACCACAATTCCTAAATGGTTCAAAGAAAACAAGCCGACAGACATCAATTCATTAGGCAAAAAATACATCGTTACGGAAAACGGGATGAGGAACGACAGCACGGTTCTGCAGACCAAAAAATTACAGGAAATTATTGACCTGGCCGCGAAGAACGGCGGCGGAGTAGTCATTGTGCCGAAAGGAACTTTCCTGATCAGTTCTGTTTTTTTCAGACAGGGAACGCACCTGTACCTGGAGAACGGGGCGAAGCTAAAAGGAAGCGATGACATCAATGATTTTCCGGTGGCCACCACCAGAATGGAAGGCCAGACGGTGAAATATTTTCCGGCTTTGATCAACGCAGACGGACTGGACGGTTTCACCATTTCCGGAAAAGGAACGCTTGACGGCAACGGGCTGAGATTCTGGAAATCCTTCTGGAAAAGGCGCGAATGGAATCCAAAATGCACCAATATGGACGAAATGCGGCCGCGCGTCATTTACGTTTCCAATTCGAAAAATATTCAGATTGAAGGGATTACCGTGAAAAATTCGCCGTTCTGGAGCACACACTACTATAAATCCCATTTCGTTAAATTGCTGAATCTTACGATTCTGGCGCCGAAAGAGCCTGTGAAAGCACCAAGCACCGATGCGGTAGACATCGATGCCTGTACCAATTTCCTGATTAAGAACTGCTACATGTCCGTGAATGACGATGCCATCGCCCTGAAAGGCGGGAAAGGCCCGAAAGCGGATACCGACCTGAATAACGGCGAAAACAGGAACATCCTGATTGAAGACAATACCTTCGGGTTCTGCCATTCTGTGCTGACCTGCGGAAGCGAATCGATCCATAATTACAACGTGCTTCTGCGCAATTCCGTGGTGAAAGACCCATCCAGGTTGCTGCACCTGAAAATGCGTCCTGATACGCCCCAGCATTACGAATATGTGACGGTGGAAAATATCAGGGGAAGCGTGAAAACATTCCTGTACGTAAAAGGCTGGAACCAGTTTTTTGACCTGAAAGGTGAAGAAAGACCGAAGAAAGGCCTGGCCAATAACATTACTTTAAAGAATATCGATATCACCTGCGAAACCGCTTTTTCGGTGGAAAAATCAGAATTGTACGACCTGAAAGATTTTACTTTTGAAAGCCTGAACATAAGGGCGGTAAAGCCTGAAGAGCAGAATCTGATTACGATCAGGAATTTAAAGCAGACGAAAGTTAAGGTGACCAAAATTGCTTCTCTCAGCCAGGCTTACGATAAAAAGGACGACTCCGACATTGCTGCCCGATAATGAATTTTCCTCTTACCATATTTGCTTTCTTATGTGTCTGTTCACAGCTGTTGTTTTCCCAGTCAAAGGAAATCCGGTTCCTAAGCGGGAAAGACGCTGAGCATACCCAAGAATGGGATTTTTGGGTGAATTCCGGAAGGAAATCCGGAAGCTGGAGCAAAATACAGGTGCCTTCCCACTGGGAACAGCAGGGTTTCGGATCTTACAATTACGGCCGGGACTATGTAACCTACGGCAAAAACTTTAAGTTTAATGACGAAACAGGGTGGTACAGACATACCTTCACCGTACCCGATTCCTGGAAAGGGAAAACCGTCAACATTGTTTTCGAAGGTTCGATGACGGATACTGAAGTGAAAATCAACGGAAAATTGGCCGGAGCCGTTCATCAGGGGGCTTTTTATGAATTTGCCTATGATATTTCGGATAAAATCCTGTTTGGAAAAGAGAACCTTCTGGAAGTCAGGGTTTCCAAAATATCGGCGGATAAATCGGTTAACAATGCGGAACGTCTGGCCGATTACTGGATTTTGGGCGGGATTTTCCGTCCGGTTTATCTGGAAGCGGTACCGAAGGAACATATCTCCCGGGCCGCCATTGATGCCAGAGCAGACGGGACTTTCCGGACTGATATTCATGTAAGGGGAATCAATTCAGTCAATAATGCAAAAGTTGAAATCTTCGATGCTAAAAACAATCTGGTAGGTGAATCTTCAGTACGGATTCAAAAAGGGGACACTTTAAAACGGATTCAGTTTTCGGTTAAAAACCCGGAGCTCTGGACCGCCGAAACACCCAATTTGTACAAAGCCAGGTTCACTCTACATAAAAACAGGAAAACGGTGTTTCGGTCCGAAGAAAAATTCGGTTTCAGGACTATTGAAATCCGAAAAGGCGACGGCATTTTCATCAACGGGACCAAAGTGAAGATGAAAGGCATCAACCGCCACGTCTGGTGGCCTGAAACGGGCCGCGCGGTAACGGAAAATATCGATTTTAAGGATGTTCAGCTCATCAAGGAAATGAATATGAATGCCGTCCGCTGTTCGCATTATCCGCCCGATAAATCCTTTTTAAAAATCTGCGATTCGCTCGGTTTGTATGTTCTGGATGAACTGGCAGGCTGGCAGAAAAAATACAGCACGGAAGCGGGCAGAAAGCTCGTGAAAGAAATGGTGACGAGGGATGCGAATCATCCGTCCGTTATTTTCTGGAGCAACGGCAATGAAGGCGGCCACAATTTTGACCTGGATTCCGAATTTGCAAAGTATGACCTTTCAAACCGTCCGGTCATTCACGCGCATCATAAACCCGGAAACGCATTCAACGGGATCGACTGCAACCATTACGAAGATTATGACAGCACCCGGAAAATCCTTGAAGGTGAAAACATCTATATGCCGACCGAATTCCTCCACGCCCAGGATGACGGCGGCGGCGGAACTTCCCTGGCCGATTACTGGGAACTGCACTGGAATTCCAAAAAAGGAGCCGGCGGCTTCCTCTGGGCATTTGCCGATGAAGGGCTGGTGAGAACAGATTTCAACAATCAGATTGACGTGAATGCGATCAATGCTCCCGACGGTGTAGGAGGGCCGCACCGGGAGAAGGAGGGAAGTTTCTATGCCATCCGTGAAATTTACAGTCCGGTAAAAATTGATCTGAAAACGCTTCCGGATGATTTTAAGGGAATCATTCCTGTGGAAAACCGGTATCATTTTACAAACTTAAGTGAATGTCAGTTTGAATGGAAACTGGTAAAATTTAAAACCCCGTTTTCTTCGGAATCCGGTTTTGAGGTGATAAAAGCCGGAAAAGCGGATTCGCCAGATATTGAGCCGGCAAAAAAAGGAAGTGTCAGCTTACATCTTCCTTCAACCTGGAAAGAATGCGAAGCTTTATTCCTAACGGCAACCGGGCCTTCCGGGAAAGAAGTGTATACCTGGAGCTGGAAAATCAAATCGAATGATGATATTTCCAAACAATTTTCTGCTTCTCTGGTTAAAAAAAATCCGGTTTCCGCGATTGAAAATGATTCCCTGTTCATTCTGCGATCAGACGAAAAAGAGTTTGCCTTCGGGAAGAAAGACGGATTGTTAAAATCGGTCATCATCGATAAAAAAGGCAAGAAAATGTCTTTCCGGAACGGGCCTGTTTTCGTCAACGGAAAGATGGAATTGTCTTCGATAAAATCTTTTGCAGAAGGAGAAAATCAATCAGTCGAAGCCAGTTATAAAGACGGAAAAAAAGTAATCTGGAAGCTGGATCCGAACGGAATCTTGGAACTCAGTTACGAATATTCTTTGTCCGGAGATTACCCCTTTGCGGGCGTAAGTTTTGATGAGCCTGAAAACTATGTCATCAGTGCAAAATGGTTGGGGAAAGGCCCGTATCACGTCTGGAAAAACAGGACGCAGGGACAGACTTACAATGTCTGGCAGCATCTGAAAAATTCCACCAGAACCGGGCAGTCGCCCTGGATCTATCCTGAATTCAAAGGGTATTTTGATGACGTCTCATGGCTGCAGCTAGATACCGCAGAGGGAAAGATAACCGTCGGGACCAAAGAGGAGAAAATGTTCGTGCGGCTCTTTGATTTTTACGGAATTTATGGCGTTGAAGGTTATCCTAAACTGCCATCCGGAAATATTTCATTTTTGGATGCAATTCCGCCGCTGGGAACCGTTCTTGCGTTTAACATCAATGATAAAACCGAATCATTGGGTCCGGAAAGCAGACCGAACCATCTGAACGGAACGTTTAAAAGAACCTTGTATTTCTACTTCGGGCTGCCGGATTCCGGAGACGGAAATAAGCAGTTCACCATGCCGAAAGAAAATATTTTAACCGATTAACCATGAAAAACGGATTCTCATTTTTAATCGTTTTCATCGGTTCAGTTCTTTTTGGGCAACAAACCGTTTTCAAATTTGATTTTGGCGGAAAAAGGCTGCAGAAAGATTATATTCCCATCACCGAAAATTCAATTTTTGATAAAAATGCCGGCTACGGATTTATGGATATTTCCGGTTTGAAATCAATTGATAACGGTGGGGATGCTTTAACGGGAGATTTCATTACAGGTGATAAACCGTTTTATTTTTCGGTTGTGCTTCCTGAAGGAAATTATGATATTACACTCAATCTGGGTGATACCAAAGGAGTTTCTGAAACGACAGTCCGTGT
>JAKOOI010000368.1 GCA_022701475.1 Weeksellaceae bacterium | reverse complement strand
GTCCGGATCGGCCAACAGCTGTGAAATCATCAGTCCTATCAGAGCGTTGCAGCTGTCTTTCAGTATCGAATGGTATAATTTTCTTTCAGGAACCTTATAGATTTTCAGGCAGACTGCTATTGCCTCTGATAGGACACCGAAGATCTCATCTGGCAACAGCAGGGGATCTGCCGGAGCTGTTTTATTTAAAAAATCATGATACTCGGTTTTCAGGTTGTCATTGCTGAACAGTAGGGTAGTGAATAGTCCTTCTTCAAAAAAAATTCCGCGGTGTACCTGATAGGGCCGGATGTAGATAATAGCAGGGGATGCAATGATGTATTGCCTGAAATCCACTTCAAATATTCCGCTTCCCTGTTCCAGAATAAAAAATAAATGGTAATTGTCCCGGTGGGTTTTTCGTATGATCTCCGATTCAAGCTCTTTGGCTGATGACTTTTGAATGATGATGCCCCTGCTTTCAGCATCAGGAAAAGTATGCAGGGGAATGGATTTCGGCTTGGCGGACATAAATAAGATTATCAATTCAATATACGAAGTTTATAAGAAAGTAAAAACACGTTTTTTAATTTTAAGGACGTAAAATTCGGTTGATGGCAGAAAAAGACAGCAAATATTTATCAAATCAGTATTTGCTCAGTCCGATTTATGCGCAATAAGCGGGTTGCCGACCGTATTGAAAAGAATATTTTAAAAAATTATTAAATTTATTTGCATAAACGTTTAACCTAAATTAATACAGACATTCCTAACTATTGTTAGTTTTGATTATGAATTGCTGTCGGCATTATCCGTGATTATAATTTAAAATATTGTAAATGAATGATTTATTGTAAAATATGATCCGGATTTAAAAAGTGGCAAAAATACATTTATTTTTGGAACAGGCAAAAAAATAGGCCTGTTGTTTTATTACCTTTTTATGAAATATTTTTACAGCCTTAAATCCTATCAATGAAAAGAGCTTCCATAAAAGACATAGCGAAAATGGCCGGTGTTTCCGTAGCCACGGTTTCTTATGTCCTTAATAAAAAAGAAGGAAGCAGGATAGGAGAGGCAACACGGGTAAAGATCCTGGAAATAGCCGAAGCCATCAATTACATCCCCAATAAAATCGCCAAGAGCCTGAAGACGAGCAAAAGCAAGCTGATCGGCCTTATTGTAGCAGATATTTCCAATGATTTCTATTCCGGCATTGCCCGTCATATTGAAGATGAAGCCATGAAACTCGGTTATACCTTACTCATTGGAAGCTGTGATGAGAACCCGGATAAATTCAGGAAGCTCACTGAGCTTTTTTCCGAACAGCAGGTTGACGGGATGATCATTGCCCCGGTAATTGATTCCGATGAGGCCGTGCAGAAGATGATCAGCGACCAGTACCCGCTGGTTACCCTGGACCGTTACCTTACCCATGTAGACGTTGCAGGGATCATGATCAATAATTTTGAAGTTTCCGGACAGGTATGCGCTTTTCTGGCGGGAAAAAAATTCGATGAAATCATTTATGTAGGGTATGATACCCGGCTTCCGCACCTGCTGGACCGGCAGACCGGCTTTGAAAAATATATGGCGGAAACTGAAATCGTTACCAGGAAAGTAATGGTCGGGCTGCATAACATCGCAGCGGAGATTCATGCAGGGCTCCGGGAGAACCTGGTTACCGACGGCAGGAGGACTGCAGTCTATTTTTCCAGCAACAAGCTCGCGGTGGCCGGGCGCAGTTATTTCATCAAAGAGAACATCAGGGTCCCGGAAGATGTATCCGTTATTGCATTTGATGAAACCGAAGCCTATACCTTGTTTCCGACAGAAATTGACTTCGTAAAACAGCCGCTGAAGGAGATGGCCGGGGCATCGGTAAAATTGCTGGATGACCAGATCAACGGGAATCCTTCCGGTAATGAAAGGACCGTTTTTACGGCGGAATTAATTCATAAAAAATCAGTACGATAAAAATTTTAAATATTAACTTAAACGTTTAACTTATGTCTATACAAAAACCATACGTTGTCTGTTTCGGAGAAGTGCTCTGGGATATTTTCCCATCCGGATCAAGAGCGGGCGGCGCCCCTTTCAACGCTGCCTATCATATTTATAAAAAAGGAACGGAGGTACAGATGCTCAGCCGCATCGGTCATGATGACCTTGGGAACAGACTTCTCCAGCAGATCGGCAGCTGGGGCATCACTGCAGAATATATCCAGATCGATCAGGAACATCCTACCAGCACCGTGGTCGCCCATATTGACGAATATAATGAAGCCACTTACGAAATTATCAATCATGTTGCCTGGGACTATATCGAATTTCTTCCGGAACACGAAAAACTGGTTTCGGAAGCAGATGCCTTTATATTCGGGAGCCTTTCCGCCAGGAATGAAAAAACGAGGGAAACCCTGTTCAGGCTGCTGGACCACGCAAAGCTCAAGGTTTTCGACGTCAATTTCAGGCCGCCGTTCATCGATGTCAACCTCATTAAAGAGCTTCTTCACAAGGCAGATATCGTCAAGATGAACAAAGCGGAAATGCGGCAGATCATGCAGTTCCTGAGCGAAGAATACAGGAGCGAAGATGAAAGCGCCCTGTATATTCAGCAACATTTCAACATCCGGGAAATAGTCCTGACCAAAGGAAGCAAGGGCGCCCGGTACTTTACAGGAGATCAGAACTACGGCTTTCCCGCAGTGCCGGTAAGTGTAGCGGATACGGTAGGCAGCGGGGATGCTTTCCTGGCAGGTTTCGTTTCGGAAAGGATCAAAGGAAGCAGCCCTGAACCCATCATGGCCGAAGCCACCGCCCTGGGCGCTTTTATTACGTCCAAAGCAGGAGCCTGTCCCGAGTATGAAGCGGAAGAATTTCACCAGTTTAAACACAACAGTACAATAGCCCTATGAACGCCGCTAAATTTACCGAAAAGAAGTACATGGTAGTACTTGCGTTTGTGACCTCGCTCTTCTTCTTCTGGGCCATTGCCCTTACGATGGGAGATGTTCTGAACAAGCATTTCCAGAACGTCCTGCATATCTCCAAATCAAAATCCGGGCTTGTACAGCTTTCCATTTTCGGCGCCTACGCGCTGATGGGAATTCCGGCCGGGTATTTCATGAAAAGGTTTGGATACAAAATGGGCGTGATCCTCGGGTTGGTCTTATTTGCCGGCGGGTGCTTTCTGTTTGTGCCGGCGGCAAACCGGGAGTCTTTCGGTTTTTTCAGGATTGCCCTCTTTATCCTTGCGTTAGGAATGGCCACGCTGGAAACCGTAGCCCATCCTTTTGTTGCAGCACTCGGGAATGAGAAGACCAGTGACCAGCGGGTCAACTTTGCGCAGTCATTCAACGGCCTGGGTGCCATTGTAGGACCGCTTCTGGGAGGAATTTTTATCTTCGGGTCTGCCGGTGAAAGCCATTCGCTGGACTCCGTAAAAAGCCTCTATACCTGGATCGGGATCGTAGTGGTTTCCCTGGCGCTGATTTTTGTCTTCATCAAAGTGCCGGACCTTAAGGATCCGCATGCCGGGGAACATGATCCGTCTGAGGATGCCCAGGGCACTTCCCCTATACTTCCGGAAAGCAATCCGGATGCACCGCTCTGGAAACAGCGGCATTTTATCTGGGCCGTTATCGCACAGTTCTTCAATATTGCCGCGCAGGGCGGAACATGGGCATTTTTCATCAACTACGGCGTGGAGAAAATGCACCTTCAGGAAACCCAGGCATCCTATTATTTTTCACTGAGCATGGCGATGATGATGATCGGCAGGTTTATCGGGACTTTCCTGATGCGCTATATCGCTCCCCATAAGCTGCTGGCTGTTTTCACCGCCTGCAACATCATCCTGTGCCTGGTGATTTCACAAAGTTTCGGATGGGTATCCTTCATCAGCCTCATCCTCCTGAATTTATTCCTGAGCGTGATGTATCCCACCATTTTCAGCTTAGGCCTGAAAAGGCTCGGCAATAAAGTCCATCAGGCTTCCTCATTCCTGGTGATGGCCATGTTCGGGGGTGCGGTCTTCCCGCCGCTGATGGGTCATATCGCTGAAACGGATGTTGCCCACGCATATCTGCTGCCTATCATCTGTTATGCGGTGATTATAATATTTGCCTTGAAATTCTACCGTCCCAAAACACTGAAGTAATCTGATGAAAAATACCATGCTGAAA
>JAKOOI010000346.1 GCA_022701475.1 Weeksellaceae bacterium | reverse complement strand
AAGCATCGAGTTCCGTGAGTGCAAAATACCTTGCATCCAGGACTCCCGGAGAAAGCGCGTAGACGGAGGAAAAGGTTTCGGGATGGAGGATGGCATTCCGCAAGGCACCGTTTCCGCCCATGGAATGTCCGGCGATCCCGCGGCTGTCTTTGCTGGCGATCGTACGGTAGCGGCTGTCTATGAAACGGACCAGTTCTTCCGATGTAAAATCCGACCAGCTGCCGGAAGATGTAGAGTTGGCATAAAAACTCCCTTTGAACACCGTGCTTTCATCCGGCATCACGATAATAACCGGCCTGATCTTTTTTAAATGAATGGCACGGTCGAAAATCCGGTTGATTTTGTCATTACTCACCAGCAGGCTGTCGCTCCAGAAAAAACCGTGTAAAAAATAAATGACCGGATACCGCTTTGAAGAAGCTTCATAATCCGGCGGAAGGTAGACCGAAATTCTTCGTTTGGGATTTTCACCGGCTTTATTGTCCAGGGTTTTCGCCTTGATATACGTGGTCATTATTTTACCTGCCGGGATTTCCTGGGCCGATAAGAAACGGGTAAACAGCAGTAAAATGATCGTAAGAAAAACCGGTCTTTTCATTATAATTCGTTTAGTGATGACAAATATCGCTAAATTATCTCATATTGAGACAATAATCATCCCAATGCCTATCGCTTTCTGAAATCTGCAAATTTTAATCTATAAACCTAACGGATTTTGGAAACCCGTCAGGTTTATGCGGTTCTTTATTCTTAGCCCTGATTGCAGCGGCATCCTTTTTTGCAGCGGAGGAAAAGCAGGGGCTGGCAAAAAAGATACAGCGAAAAGCAGGTTCCCGGCTCCTTATTAACCTGTCCTGCAAAAACTTCCCGCTTGCGCCTCCCAACTTCCCTCTTTTTCACTACTTTTGCAGTTCAGACGTTAAAAAATTATGGCAAAACAAGAAGATGTTTTCAAGAAAGTGATTTCTCACGCCAAGGAATACGGTTTTATTTTCCCTTCCAGTGAGATCTATGACGGTTTATCCGCTGTGTATGATTATGGACAGAACGGTGCCGAACTCAAAAACAATATCAAGCAATACTGGTGGAAAGCGATGGTCCAGCTGAACGAAAATATTGTAGGAATTGATTCGGCTATTCTGATGCACCCGACCACCTGGAAGGCATCCGGCCACGTAGACGCTTTCAACGATCCATTGATTGACAATAAAGATTCCAAGAAGCGTTTCAGGGCGGACGTTCTGGTAGAGGATTACTGCTTAAAAATCGAGGAAAAGGAAAAGAAGGAAATCGAAAAGGCAGCCAAAAGATTCGGTGACGCTTTCGATAAAGACCAGTTTGTCGCTACGAATCCAAAAGTAATGGAATACCGGGCTAAAAGGGAAACGATTCTTTCGAGGCTCGCAAAATCCCTGGAAAATGAGGACCTTGCTGATGTAAAAGCCCTGATTGAAGAGCTGGAAATTGCCGATCCTGATACCGGTTCCAAAAACTGGACGGAAGTACGGCAGTTCAACCTGATGTTCGGAACAAAGTTAGGTGCCTCAGCAGATTCTGCCATGGACCTTTATTTACGTCCTGAAACGGCGCAGGGGATTTTCGTTAACTTTTTAAATGTACAGAAAACTTCCCGCCATAAGCTTCCTTTCGGGATTGCCCAGATCGGTAAAGCTTTCAGAAATGAAATCGTCGCGCGACAGTTTATCTTCAGGATGCGTGAATTCGAGCAGATGGAAATGCAGTTTTTCGTAGCGCCGGGAACCGAACTGGAATTCTACGAGCAATGGAAGCAGAAACGGCTGAACTGGCATCTGGCTTTAGGATTGGGTGATGACAATTACCGCTTCCATGACCATGAGAAGCTGGCGCATTACGCCAATGCTGCGGCCGATATTGAATTTAATTTCCCATTCGGATTTAAGGAGCTGGAAGGAATCCACTCCCGAACGGATTTCGACCTGAAAGCCCATGAGGAATTTTCCGGAAGGAAGCTTCAGATCTTCGATCCTGAGAGAAACGAAAACTACGTTCCGTACGTGGTGGAAACTTCGGTTGGACTGGACAGGCTGTTCCTTGCCCTATTCTCCCACTGCCTGAGAGACGAAACCCTGGAAGACGGTTCGGAAAGAACGGTTCTCTCTTTACCGCCGGCTCTGGCACCGATCAAAGCGGCCATTCTTCCATTGATGAAGAGAGATGGCCTGGCTGAATATGCAGAAAAAATCTTCAATGACCTGAAATACGATTTCAATTTATTCTATGAAGAAAAAGATGCGATCGGAAAGCGGTACAGAAGACAGGATGCGATCGGTACGCCTTACTGTATCACGATCGACCATGATTCCCTGACGGATCATACGGTAACGATCCGGGACCGGGATACGATGCAGCAGGAAAGGGTTCCCGTTTCGGAACTGCGAAGAATTATCGACGAGAAAACAAGTTTCAGAAACTTACTTTCAAAAATATAGATACAAGCCCTGAAAAATCAGGGCTTTTTATTTTAATATCCCTATTGTTGCCAACTTATTACAAAAATGATTACTTTTGGCTGAATTATTTAAAAAATATACCGTGAGAAAAATCTTTATTCCTTTTCTGGCATCATTTCTTATCGCCAGCTGTGAAGACACCGATATTCAGGTAGAGGAAATTCCCGCTGCGGCAGACCTCAGCTCAGTGCTTCCGACAAAATTTACAAAAACCGATAATGGCCAGACAGATGTTACCGTTTACACTTATGAAGGCACTAAGCTGACG
>JAKOOI010000334.1 GCA_022701475.1 Weeksellaceae bacterium | reverse complement strand
CCTTTTTTTCCGAACCAGTACCATTCGCCGCTGGTAGGGTTGATGGTGGAGAGCAGCATGCCGAAAGTGGTGGATTTTCCGCTTCCGTTCGGTCCCAGCAGTCCGTACACATTTCCTTTTTCCACATCAAAGGAAATGTTGTTCACTACGATTCTCTTGAATTTTTTAGTCAGGTTCCTGACGGATAAAATTTTTTCCATGTAATTGTTTTTACCCTTTACTAGTCTCATCTTCCCGGAGATTGTTACAGATCAGTCAGGTATTATTTATAATTTGTACTGATTTAGCCTGTAAACAGTCAGGATTTTGACGATTTGAAAATGATAAGCAATACAGGTATACCTTTTGAGGAGACAGCAGCTGATAAACAATCCTGCAGTTAAGGTTTCCTGATATACTGCTTATAAGTAATGGCCCGGCAAACAAGAGGTCAGAATGTATAATGTATACTGATGCGAAAATTTTATAATCAGATCAAATAAATTAAATATTTCTTATAAATTTTCTTGGCTTCACGAAATGCAGCGAAGCAGAAAACACAAACTTTGCCGTCCATGTATCAGAAAACTCTTGTAACTTTTGGTATTAAAATCCATATCCCAGTTGACGGGGAGCAGGTATACAGTGAATAATTGTTGCTAAAGTCCGTAAAACTACGATTGGCTTAAAATTCGATGCCTGCTAAAGCAATAAACTTACATTTATCTATGAAATTGATTGAACTTGCCAAAGAACTGAATATATCCGCTGAAGCCATCAAACAGTTTATCCAGGATTTTGATCTTGAGCTGTCTGAATGCATCAGCACCAATTTTGAAGTAAAGGATGATTTTGAAAAGTTTGCCCGAGAGCAGGTTGATTTCCTGAAACGGTATGAAAAAGATCTTGACAAAGCCAAGACGCCCGGTCAGATCGCGGAAAAAATCAGCCAGCCCAAAGAAAAAGTGGAAGAGGCCATACAGGAAACAGCTCCTAATATCTTCGATAACGGCTTTTTCAGATCATCGGTTTCCAGCTATGGGATCGATAATAAGCTGGGCGGAAATTATCAGTTTGTATATAATTACTTCGGCAGTACGACCAGTCTTCAGAAACGGGATTTTATAGGATACCGGGACCTGTTTTTTTATATTTCGGGTGTGCTGGAACCTTTTCTGAATCCGCAGCAGATCCGTGACTGGGGAATCAACCGGCCGGCCGGGATCATCCTGTACGGGCCTCCGGGCAGCGGAAAAATCTTCTGGGCAAAAAAGATAGCTGAGATTATCGGCTACCAGTTCAGAGAGGTAAAAAAGCATTACCTGGGAACTTCCTATGTAGACGGGAGCCAGACCAATTTCAATGATTTTCTGGTTACCGCGATGCAGCAGGAGAAAGTGCTCCTCTTCATGGAGGATTTTGATGAGATCATGATGGCCAGAAATGCGGAAAATAACATTGCCGCCTGCAACCTGGTCACCCAGGAAGTGATTGTGCACCATATTTCCAGGTTTGAACAGGAAGATATCCTGATGGTAGGTTCTGCCACTACCGTTTCTGAGGTGAATGAAGAGATCATGGCACCGGGAAGATTTGATGTGACGATTCCCGTTTTTCCGCCGAACCTTGCAGAACGGTCGGAAATTATCCTGTATGCCATGACCAAGGGCCTGGATAACAATTCATTGCTTTATAAAATCCTGAAACACAATAAAGCCGAACGGATTCCTTTCTGGAATGAGGTTTCAGCTAAAATGAAAGTCTTCAGCAATACCATGCTGATCGATTTTACCCAGAGCCTTAAAAAACGCATCAAACACCTGTACTACAAAACCAGGAACGAGCAGCTGAAGATCGATACAACCCTTCTGGAAGGCGCACTGCGCGATGCTGCAGGAAAATTGACAGGCGAGTACCTGAACCAGATTGAACAATTTCTGAAAGAAGTAAACATCCATAATGCAGATCAGTTCCAGTACAGGATCCATGGCCTGAAAAAGGAACTGGATTCCTATAAAGCAGCAGAGGAGCCGCGGCGCATTATCGGTTTCCATCATAACGACCCATCCGTCTGATCAGGCCTTTATGTCATAATTAAATTAATCAAATAACAATGTGATGCGGTATCTCCCTTTTGAGCACATCATTTATACCACGCATCTTTCTGAAGAGGAGGTCATGGATATCCTTTCCCGGTGCGTCGGGCAGAAATCAGGACGCATTTTCAGGAACAGTCCTGTAAAAGCATATGAGGGTTGTATTAACGGCAGCCGTTTCACGATCAGCAGGGTCGTGAAAAACAGAAATGCTTTCGTGCCCCGGATTACCGGAACCGTTCAGCAGGTCGATACAGGGACCAGCATTGAAGTAAAGATGCAGCCGGATACTTTAATTTGGATTTTTTCGATACTGTTTTGCCTGATGGCATTCTCATTTCTGATAGTCGGTATGATGAGATCAGATCAGGATGACGGAGATATACTTCTTGCGGCAGGTATGCTGTCAGGAATCTATCTGCTGATGATGCTGGGCTTCAAAACAGAAAGTAAGAAGTCAGGACAGTTTTTTGAAAAGCTGTTCGATGCAAAAATCATATCAGCTGAATAGTTCATTGACTGTAATCCGGGATGATGATATTCTCTGTAATACCGCAAAAGCGAAATCGACGGATCAGTAAGGTGCAGGATCTTATGAAATTAAACCTGTACCGCCATTCACCGGGATATCTGTTTTCAGTGTATACATCCATTTGTTTTTAGCAGCTTGTTGCTGTCTTTACCGCCGTAAAATTTTTATAATCCCAGTTTATATGACAAAAACTTTTTAGGTTTTAATCTCCGATCCACGACGATCTCCTGATAAGGGAATAAAATTTCTTATTTTTGCAAAAATAAACCATCGTGATCAACAACGACCAGATCAAAGAAATCCAATCAAGGATTGATGACTTGCATAAATATCTTCAGATCGATAAGAAGAAGATTGAAATAGCCAACGACGACGAGAAAACCGCAGCCCCGGAATTCTGGGACCACCCGAAGGAGGCGGAAGCTTTCCTGAAACAACTCCGTTCCAAAAAGAAATGGGTGGAAGCCTACGAGGAAATCCATACCCAGTTTGAAGATACCCAGGTATTGCTGGATTTTGCAAAGGAAGATCCGGACTCCGAAAAGGAGCTCGATGAAACTTTCCCTCAGCTGGTAGAAAAGATAGAAGACCTGGAATTCAAGAACATGCTTTCCAATGAAGGGGATGAACTGTCTGCGGTTCTCCAGATCACAGCCGGTGCCGGCGGTACTGAAAGCTGCGACTGGGCTTCCATGCTGATGCGGATGTACACCATGTGGGCAGAGAAGCAGGGCTACAAAATCCGCGAACTGAACTTCCAGGAAGGCGATGTGGCCGGCGTGAAAACCGTGACCCTGGAAATCGAAGGCGAATTTGCTTTCGGCTACCTGAGAGGCGAGAACGGCGTACACCGGCTGGTAAGGATTTCGCCTTTTGATTCCAATGCCAAGCGCCACACCAGTTTCGTATCGGTATATGTATACCCGCTGGTAGACGATACTATTGAGATCAATATCAATCCTGCAGACATCAGCTTTGAAACGATGAGGTCTTCCGGTGCCGGAGGACAGAACGTAAACAAAGTGGAAACGGCAGTCCGTCTCCGTCACGCGCCTACAGGAATCATCATTGAAAACTCCGAGTCCCGTTCCCAGCTTCAGAACAAGGAAAAAGCCATGCAGTTGCTCCGCTCCAGATTATATGAGATGGAACTGGAAGAACGGCTGAAGGCCCGTAACGAAATCGAAGCCAACAAGATGAAGATCGAGTGGGGAAGCCAGATCAGGAATTACGTGATGCACCCGTACAAGCTGGTAAAGGATGTCCGGTCAGGGTTTGAAACTTCAGACGTGGATGCTGTGATGAACGGGAACCTTACACCTTTCCTCAAAGCGTTTCTGATGGCTGACGGTACAGCCGTTTCAGACGATGATATGGATTTGTAAGCCTTGTTTAATTTTCGTTAAAATCTTATAATAAATTTCCTTTTGATCTTTATTAAGCTTATTTTTGTTGCTTATCAAAACGTATGGAAGACTTCAATAACTGGAAAGATTTATTAAACCCTGAGTTCTACATCAAACTCGGCGGTTTTTGGCTGATCCTGTTTATCATTTTTGCCGAAACCGGCCTTTTCGTAGGATTTTTTCTTCCGGGGGACTCCTTGCTTTTCGTTTCGGGAATTTATTCCATCGATATCATCCAGGCCACCTTCGGTTCTACGGGAAGCGATTTTTTCGATACCCTGATCCTGGCGTCATCCGTAGCGCTGGCTGCCATTGTAGGAAATGAAGTAGGCTATTATTTCGGCCGTAAAGCAGGTTCTACCTTATACAAAAAGCCGGATAACTGGCTGTTTAAGAAGAAATACCTGTATCAGGCACACGACTTTTTCGAGAAGAACGGGGCACTGGCCATCATTATGGCGAGATTCCTGCCGGTGGTGAGAACGTTTACGCCTATTGTTGCCGGAATCGTGAAAATGGATAAGAAAGATTTTTTCAGGGATAATGTCATCGGTGCCGTATTGTGGTCATTCCTGCTGATCTTTGCCGGCCATTATCTGGATAAGCTTTTTATCGATCAGTTCGGTATCGATCTCAAGAAAAAACTGGAGCTTATCATCATTGTAATTGTCCTGATCACCACAGTGCCTATTATCATCAAATTCCTTTTCGGAAAGAAGCAGGATTTCTCAAAATACGAGAACCATAATTTTGATGACGAAAAATAGATCATCGGAAACAAAAGAATACAAAAA
>JAKOOI010000332.1 GCA_022701475.1 Weeksellaceae bacterium | reverse complement strand
ACCCTACCACGAATTTATTTTCGCCTGCTTTCTTAACGGATAAAGCATCCCGCACGTCCCCGCTGATGTAGAGATCGTCCAGCTTGGGCCCGGTGGAAAATGCAAAGTTGAAATACCGCAGGATATTGTTCTCGTTGTTATCGGAAATGGCATTCCCGAAATTAAAATTATAGGTAGTATTTGCCTGTAAGGTATCCGACCACTGGATGAGGACGAATTTGTTGGCGATATTGGAAGGGATGATCCGCGTAATATTATTGATCGGCGGAGAGATGTTGAGGTTCTTATTGATGTCTTTAAGGGTGACATATTCATCAAAATCCAGTCGCAGTTCCCTGATGTCCCTCGGAACATTGATTCTCGCCGTATCGATGTTCGAGCTTAGAAATTTCGGAGCCAGCGTATCTTTGCTCCCTCCCACGGGAGATCCTACCCTTGCGCAGGACTGCAGAAGGAAACTGATAACGACTAAAAAAAGAATTTTTTTCATGAATAGGTTTACGCAAAAATAAACATTATTCTCCATACGCATCACCATGTCTCAAAGTATCTTTTCCGTCACTCATCACACTGTGGAGTTTATCCGCCTGAGGCGGAAAATTTTCAAACAATCCGGACAGTGCCAGTGCCGTATATACTTTTCCGGAGTATTTGTTTCCGATGGCCACAATGGTAACTTTTGATTTCAGCAGATGGGCAAATACGGAGTTTGTGCCGTGCCACCAGCCGTTATGATAGGTAAGCTTCTCCCCGTTTCCGTACATTTTCATCCGGAAGCCCAGCCCGTAGTTGTTCATTCCCGTTTTTTCATTGCTGTAAGGGGTAAAGACCATCTGCATCAGGTCCGGGCGCAGGAAATCTTTCGAGAACATGGCTTTTGAAAAGCTGTAGAGATCCCTCGGCGTTGTATATACATTTTTATCGCCGTAAATAAGGTCCAGCCTGTCGAGCGGATACAGCTTGTTCCCACCGTAATAGAATGACTGGGAAGCTGTAGGAATATCTTTTTCCTGAAAAATATAGGTGTGCTTCATTTTCAGGGGATCGAAAACCATTTCTTTCATAGCCTGCGGGAAAGGCATGGCAGTTACTTTTTCAATCAGCAGTGCCAGCATGGCAAAATTGGTATTGCAATACATGAAGCCGGTATCGGTATCCCTTGCCAGGGCAGGCTTATACCTGATGATTATGTTCAGGACATCCTGATTGGTAATAAAGGCCTTGGAAAGCTCTTCGGGAGCCGGCTGTATTTTAGGAATGAAATATTCATATTTGGGAAGGCCGCTCCGCTGGTCGAGCAGGGTCTGTACGGTGACTTCCGGATAAGGAAATCCCGGAAAAAACTGTGTCAGATGATCTGTAAGTTTTATTTTACCGGCTTCTACCAGCTTCATCATCGCCATCGCGGTAAGCGTTTTGGAAACGGAAGCCACATGCAGCGGCGTATTCCTGTCAATCGGGTTTTGTTGCCCTTCCCTGGCAAAGCCTCTGTAGTTTTCATACAGGATGTCATCACCTTTGGCCACCAGGATCCCACCGCTGAGGTCACCCGTTTCCCATACTTTCTTATAATACTGATCGATATACCGGACCAGCGATGCCTTATCGGGAAGCCGGCTGTCTGCCTGCGTAAAAACCTTTCCCAAATCTACATTTCCGTAGTTCGGAAGATTCGTGGTGCTTTCAGCTGCAGCATCCCGGGTTTCAGACTTTTTTTTGCAGGACGTAAAAAATAAAAAAGGAGTGAGAAGAAATAAAAGATAACGCTTATTCATGAGACTACAAAAATGAGCGGCAATTTAATGAAACTGAAAATAACTCCTCAATCATATCCGTAAATTATGAATTATTTAACATAATAAAAACCGCTGCCGGACTGCCAGCACAACTGCCGTTCTATGGCTGCCTGAAACGTTTTTACCGGCTTTTATCCTTTGCTTCCATAGGATGCAATAATTTTATCCACGATGACCTGGGCCAGCTTTTCCTTACTTTGCACCGTCCAGCCGGCAATATGCGGCGTCACGATAGCCTTATCGGATTCCAGAAGGTATTTCAGGTCATCGTTTTCCGTTTCCAGGTTTTCGAAAGATGCTTTTTCATACTCCAGGACATCCAGGCAGGCGCCTTTTACTTTTCCGGACTTCAGTCCTTCCACAAGGCTTTTTGTATCTACATTTTTTCCTCTTGCCGTATTCACGAAATAAAAATCGTTTTTCATACCTGAAATGAAGGCTCCGTTGATAAGAAAGCGGGTTTCTTCCGTCAGCGGAATGTGGAGGCTCAGGACTTCTGCCCTTTCCTGTAACTCATTCAGTGAGACCTGCGTGGCATATTCGTCGGAAAGCCCCGGCAGGATATCATGGAAGATCACGGTGCATCCGAATCCCGAAAGCCTTTTGGCGGTAGCCTTTCCCATATTCCCGTATCCGATCAGGCCGACGGTTTTTCCCAGCAGTTCGTCACCCCGGTTTTCTTCCCGCAGCCAGATGCCGTTTTTCACTTCCTGAGAGGCTATAAACAGCCGGTTCATCAGGACCAGCAGCATCCCTACCACATGTTCCGCTACGGAATCCCTGTTTCCTTCGGGGGAGTTAATCAGCTGTATGCCCAGTTTTTCCGCTGCCGGAATATCGATGTTCTCCATTCCTGCCCCTACCCGGGCAATGAATTTCAGGTTTTTTGCTTTCCCTAAAAAATGCTGATCCAAAGGAATCCTGCTTCTGATAATGATCCCGTCATAATGCTCAATCTTCCGGCATACCTCATCATAGGAAGATGTAAAATCCTCTTCAAGGATGAAGCGGGCGGCTGAAAGCTGATCTGTAATTAAAGGGTGGTTTTTATCTAAAAGCAATATTCTCATACTTCATATTTTAACACAAAAGACACTAATTTTTTCACGAATAAACACAGAAAAGATTTATAAATTCCCATTGATAACTCTTTTGACACCATTTTTAAAATAAAGGTTATTAAAATTGATCAACATTCCTAATTTACAGTTGCTTAAACGAAGATACGTCAGTATCTGAGCAAGATGTACATCATTCAGGGCCTCCACAGATTTAATTTCCAAAATAAACTTATTTTCAATCATGATATCCAATCTGTAACCGATATCTAATCTGACCTCATCATACATCAACGGCATTGGTTTTTGTTTTTCAACGATAATATTGTGTTTTTTTAATTCGTAAAACATACATTCTTCGTAAGCACTTTCCAATAATCCGGGACCTAGCGCCTTATGAACTCTATATCCTGATTCATATACGATTCTTGAGATTTCATTTTCCGAAATATTCATTTTCATTCATCTTTGTGTTAAATTATTTATACATTATTTGTGAAAATT
>JAKOOI010000329.1 GCA_022701475.1 Weeksellaceae bacterium | reverse complement strand
TTCGGGAATCCCATGAAAAAGGTCAGGTTTGTACGTAAACCTGACCTCTTTTATTGAAATTAAATCTGTTTGCTATTACTGTGTCTGCCGACTAGAATTTGAATGCCAGACCTACCTGGAATACATTATTCCTTACAGCGTCTCCGTTAGCCGGTCTGTTTTTGGCAATATCGCTCAAACCTGCTACATATCTTGCGGTGATACCGATATTATCAGTGAAATAATATCCTGCTCCAAGACCTAATCCGAAATTGAATGTATTGAGTTGGTCTTTGTAGTCTCCTGATTCATTCAGGGTATTGTTATTGGTTTCGTTTTTCAGTTTGTTTTTTGCACTTACCAGAAAACCGAATTCCGGTCCAGCTTCTACATAAAAGTTAGGTACAAAATTATATTGGAACATTACAGGTACTGCGATGTAATCTAAATGTCTTGCACTTGAATATCTGTTGCCTAATACAACCTGGTCGTATTTATCACCATACTGGCTGTACAATACCTCCGGCTGAATGTTGAAAGAGGTCGCTACCGGAATGGTTGCAAATACACCGGCGTTGAAACCGATTTTAGAACCCTGATCTTCCAGTGCTGCATCCTTCGATAAGGAAGAAACGTTCATTCCTGCTTTAATACCGAATCTTACGGCATTGTCAGACATTGATGTGGTTCTTGTTGTCGTAGTGGTAGTGGTAGTCTGAGCAAATGCTAATGATCCGGCAGTCAGAGCCATTCCTAAAATTAACTTTTTCATAACTTTAATTTTTAATAATTTACTTTTCTAATATTTAAATTTTACTACTTGTTCCGGTCGGAACGGAGAGTGTATTTCAAATTGCTTGCCAAAAAATTAAATCATGATAAAAATCAGCATGGAAAACAACGGTTAAATTTCATTGATTTTAAAATTAAAATTTTGAATATGAATAGGTTACTATTAAAATTAAACACTTGTTTATACCAGGTCTAAATTGAATTCCTGTTCCGTCCGGTCATGAATTGATCAGGCGTCATTAAGGGATCTGTAAAAATCCAGGGCCTGAAGGATGTTTTTCGGGCTGCACTGCTGATCGAAAGTACAGCTGCCGATTCCTGATACAAGCGAAAAATTGACAGCCCGGTCTGTATTCTTTTTATCATTCAGCAACAGGCCTGATATTTCTTCGTCGGTAAAATCGCTGATATCAAGATAAGGATAATATTTCCGGATACCAACGATAATGTCGTCAGCATCTTCCTCGCCGATCAGTCCTTCGAGAAGCGCGAGGCGGGTTTCCGCAATCATTCCCATAGCCACCGCTTCACCATGCAGCACAGGGTTTCCCTGGTTCAGGAACAGGCTTTCAACCGCATGGCCGATGGTATGCCCGAAATTCAGCGTTTTCCTGATGTTTTTCTCCTGGAAATCTTTCTGTACCACCTCTTCTTTGATCTTCATGGAAACCGTGATATGTGGGATTATGCTTTCCGCATCGAGCTTCTGTATCTGAAGAAGGCTTTCCCAATGAATTTTATCGGCAATCAGTCCGTGTTTCAGCATTTCGGCAAATCCGCTTCGGAGTTCTTTAAACGGCAGTGTCTCCAGGAATTTCGGGTAAATAAAGATCTGTTCCGGAAACGTAAAAGTGCCCACCATATTTTTATAATGCATCAGATCGATCCCGGTTTTTCCGCCAATCGAGGCGTCGCACATAGAAAGCAGGGTAGTCGGGATATTCATGAATTCAATTCCCCTTTTATAGGTGGAAGCTACAAATCCGCCCATATCGGTGATCACGCCGCCGCCCAGATTGATCATCAGGGCTTTCCGGTCAGCCTGCATCTCCGTAAGGATTTCCCACAGCTGATTGGCTGTCTGGATGTTCTTCATTTCCTCACCGGCCTCAACTTCCAGGATTTCAAACGCCAGGTCGGTTTCCAGGTTTCCCAGCAGGATAGGAAGGCAGTATTCATGGGTGTTTTCATCTACCAGAATAAAGATTTTACTGTAGTTTTTGCGTTGGAGAAATTCATTGAGTGCGGAAAAGGTATCGTCTGCTATTGTAATCATTTTCAGATTTTCTGTAAGGTTAATGCGTAAACAAAGATACAAAGTTATGATTCTTAATTTTTAACTCGTTATTAAATGTACTATCTTTGCAGAAATATTTAGCATGAGCAGAGACCATAATTCAGGAAAATCCAAAAGACCAAGAAGTTCAACAAGAAATAATTCTGATGATTCTCGCGCTTCAGGATCCGGAAATTCAGGATCCAAACCTTTTAAAAAGACTTTTCCTAAAGCGGGAGAAAGAAATTCTGACAAGTCATTCAGCGCAGGATCCGAAAAGAGATCTTTTACCAGGAGTGAAAGGGATACGGACGGTTCAGCGTCTGTAAGAAAAGATACCAGTTACCAGGGACGTATGGACAAGAAATTCGGCAAGACCGCAAGTGAGCCGTATATCACTACTTCCGGTGAAGAAAGAAAAAATTCCGGGAAGGCCGCACCGAAAAGAGGCGGCGGAAAGAGCTTCGACACGCGCGACAAATATGAAAGAGGCAGCCTGAAGTACGGACGAAGACCGGCAGGAGAGGGAGACGAAAGACCGGACAAGGCAAAGTCTTTCGTACAGAAAAGAAGGCTGACCAAGATTGAGAAAGATGTCCATAAAGATACGATCCGTCTTAATAAATATATTGCCAATTCCGGCATCTGCAGCAGAAGGGAAGCGGATGAGCTGATTACCCAGGGTCTTGTGGAAGTGAACGGACAGGT
>JAKOOI010000323.1 GCA_022701475.1 Weeksellaceae bacterium | reverse complement strand
TCCTCTGCATTTTTATCGATTTCAAAACTTCCGTTTTCAATATGTTCTAAAATTTCTGTCAGTACCGCCATCATCCGTTCCGATTCTTCAACCGAAATAATCCCGACCTCCGCCAGCATCCTGCAGTGCGCCATGGAACCTTTAACATCGTATTTCGCCAGACGCTCGTCAAAATCGAGGTCTTTTCCAATGGTAAATGTATTGACTAAAGTATTGGTAGCATGGTCATCTTTCTGCCATATTTTTTTCATAAGTTCTTTTTTAGTGGGAAGATGGAAGTGAGGCTTTAAGGTTTTCGAACTTCCGGTACGCCATTTTCTATATTCCGTATATTATTATTGATAATCATTTTCTTTTGTCTTAAAACAAAAGAAACAAAAATTCAAGACTGGAAGCTCCGTCTAAAAATTTAAATTAAATCCTAAAATTCCCAAACTCGCATGAATCTGCATTGGATCTTCAGTTTTAAATTCATCCCGTGCTCAAACAGTGGAAATTTTTTGACGGATTAAATTTCAATTTTCTTAACGCCTCCGTTTCCTAGGTCAGTTATTTTATAGCTGCTAAACTTCCGGTATCCCTCACCATGTGCCAAGCTTATAAAACTTTCTCCAGAATCTTAATATAAATCTCAATTCCCTCTGCGATCTCTTCGATGAAAATAAATTCATCGGCCGTATGGGAGCGCGTGCTGTCACCGGGTCCCAGTTTTACCGAAGTGCAGGGAATGATCGCCTGATCGGATGAGGTGGGCGAACCGTAAGTGGTCCTTCCGATTTCCAGTCCTGCCTGTACAAAGGGATGATCCGGGGCAATTTTGGATGAATTCAGCCTGAATGACCTGGCCGTTAAATCAGACTTCATCTGTGACCGGATGATTTCGAAAACTTCCTTGTTGGAATATTCATCCGTCACCCGTACATCCAGCGTGAACGTACACGATTCCGGAACGACATTGTGCTGAACGCCCGCATGAATCCCGGAAAGCGTGACCTTTACTTCACCCAGGTAACCGGAAACTTTCGGAAACCGGAAGCTCAACATATGCTGCAGGTCTTCCATGCATTTGACAATCGAATTATCGTTGTTCGGATGGGCGGCATGGGAAGGTGTTCCTTTCATTTCCCCGTCGATTACCAGCAGGCCTTTTTCTGCAATCGCCAGATTCATCTGCGTCGGTTCGCCTACAATGGCAAGCTCGATATTCGGAAGCTGCGGGAAAAGGGCCTCAATTCCGTCGAAACCGGATATTTCCTCCTCAGCCGTCAAGGCGATCACCAGGTTATACTGAAGATCTTCCCGTTCGTAAAAGTATAGAAAAACCTGCGCCATCGAAACCAGCGAAGCGCCTGCATCATTACTGCCCAGCCCAAATAACTTTCCGTCTTTTTCAATCGGTAAAAACGGGTCCAGCGTATAGGCTTTATTCGGTTTTACCGTATCGTGATGGGTATTCAGCAGAATTGAAGGTTTGAATACATCGAAATTTTTGTTCGCTGCCCAGATGTTGTTTTTAAAACGTTTGGTAGGAATCCCGTGCTTTTTAAAGAAGTTTTCAATCTCTACGGAGGTATTGAATTCATCTTTGCTGAATGAGGGAATTTCAATCATCTTTTTCAATAATTCTACCGCGTTATTCAGCAATTCTTCTTTGCTATAAACAGATTTCAGTTCCTGCATGATGGTTTTCGATATGGTTTTTCAGTTCGGTTTCTTTAATGAGAAATACTTTGTTGACCTTATTTTTTACGGCTCCAAGGGCATTTTCAAGCTTAGGCAGAATCCCTTTGTGCAGTTTCCCCTCGTTTTTTAACAGGGAAAATTCCTCTTCGGAAATGTTTTTAATGACCGATTCCGGATTGTTTACATCTTCCAGGACGCCCTCTTTATCGAAGCAATATAACAATTCCACTTCATATTTTTGAGAGAGTGCCTGTGCGATGACGGAAGCAATGGTATCGGCATTGGTATTGAAAAGATGGCCTTTCTTGTCGTGGGTGATGGCTGAAAAAACAGGAACCAGATCAAGCTTCATCAGTTTTGAGATCAGCTTTCTGTTCACCCCTTTCTCCGTAATATCGCCTACAAATCCAAAATCGATTTCCCCGTCTTCTCTTTTTTTAGCTTTAATTAAATTCGCATCTGCTCCCGAGAAACCGATGGCCTTGCATTTTTTCTGCTGAAGCCTGGCGACGATATTTTTATTGATTCCACCGGCATACACCATGGCTACGAGGTCCAGGGTATCTTTATCGGTGATCCGGCGTCCGTTGACCATCTTCTGCTCAATGCCCAGCTTATCGGCTAACGTAGTGGCCAGCTTTCCGCCGCCGTGGACCAGGATTTTCTTCTCCTGAATCGCTGCAAACTGCTCAAGGAATTCATCCAGCAATTCCTCGTCGTCGATCAGCGCGCCGCCTATTTTGATGATGTATAATTTTTCTTTCATCTTTATCTTTTTTGATATGTCAAGATTTAAAATCTTGACAAAGCCTGTATTTACGATTAAACTCCGGTTAACAAAATGATGTTATTTCTAACCCAACTCATCCAGGATCTCAGAAAACACCGCCTGTGCTGAGAAAATCCGGTTCTTGGCCTGCTGGTAAATGATGGAATTTCCTCCGTCCATCACCTCATCGCTCAACTCCACATTTCTCCGGACCGGAAGGCAATGCATCACCTTTGCCTTATTGGTAGCTTCCAGCTTTTCGTTGGTCAGCATCCAATTCTCTTTTACCTCGGGCATCGCTGCGTAATCATCAAATGACGACCAGTTTTTAACATAAATAAAATCAGCGTCTTTCAGGGCTTCTTTCTGATCGTGAATTACCGGTATCTCTTTGGTGAAATTTTTATCCAGATCATAGCCTTCCGGATTGGTGATCACGAAATCCACGTCCATTACCTGCATCCATTCGGCAAATGAGTTCCCGACGGCCTGTGCGATCGGCTTGATGTGCGGCGCCCAGGTCAGAACCACTTTCGGCTTTCGCTCTTCGGTCCAGTTTTCGGTAATCGTGATACAGTCTGCCAGGCTCTGCAAAGGATGACGTGTAGCTGACTCCAAAGAAATAACCGGAACTTTGGCGTGCTGTTCAAACTGGCTTAAAATGCTTTCGTTCACATCATCTTCCTTGTTTTTCATCCCGGCAAAACAACGTACCGCAATAATATCGCAATATTGGTTCAGGACTTCGATGGCATCTTTGATGTGCTCCACCGTATCGCCGTTCATCACCGCTCCGTCTGCAAATTCCAGGTTCCAGGCTTCCTGTGCGGCGTTTAACGTTAAGATATTCAACCCTAAATTCTGTGCGGCAATCTGGCTGCTTAATCGGGTCCGTAAACTGGAATTCAAAAAGACCAGTCCGATGGTTTTCCCTTTTCCTTTTTCGGGTTCCGAGAGCGGGTTTTCTTTGATATATAATGCTTTTTTTATCATTTCCTGTAAGTTGTCAACATCACTTACAGCAGTAAATTTTTTCATTGTAATGGATTTTTAGGAGCTTTCGTTTATTATTTTTTTCTCACGGATTTTCGAAGATAATGATGCGACATTTAACACATAAGTCACAGAAGAAAATTTGATTACTTTGAAAATATTTTAGAACACATCAGATGAAAATCAAGATTTTCTGAAAATG
>JAKOOI010000314.1 GCA_022701475.1 Weeksellaceae bacterium | reverse complement strand
ATAGTTTATTGCTGATGTCATGTGTTTTAAAAGCCTGTTATCGCTTTCTGAAACTCTGCAATTTTTTAAATTCTCACGATCCGCATCAGATAAATAGTTCTGATAATAAGCTGATGCTATCTGTGTCTGCAATTAAATTTTATCTGTCAGTTCTACTTTCTTATCTATTTGTCTGTCACCTTATTATTTTTAAAGTAATTCAAACACACTGGCTGCACCCTGTCCTGTACCTACGCACATGGTGACCATTCCGTATTTGTTGCCCCGTTTTCTCATTTCATCCAGCAGCTGAACGGTCAGTTTTGTTCCGGTACATCCCAGCGGATGGCCCAGTGCAATGGCTCCCCCGTTAACGTTCAGGATATCAGGATTGAGGTCCAGTTCTTTTTTGATGGCTACGGACTGGGAAGCAAACGCTTCATTCATTTCAATCAGTTCGATGTCCTTCAGCTCCAGTCCGGCCTGTTTCAAGGCTTTCGGAATGGCATATAACGGGCCCATTCCCATGATCCGTGGCTCCAGTCCGGCTGCCGCATAGGAAACCAGCCTGGCTTCAGGCTTCAGTCCCAGCTCATTTACCATTTCTTCGCTCATGACCATGACGAATGCAGCCCCGTCGCTCATCTGGGAAGAGTTTCCCGCCGTTACGCTGCCTCCGTTGGCAAAAACAGGCTTCAGTTTCGCCAGCCCTTCCAGTGAAGTGTCAGCCCTGGGGCCTTCATCCACAGAAAAATCAAACTTTTTAGTCTGCATCTTTTGGTTTTCATCCAGAAAGTTGTATTCAACCGGAACCGGAACAATCTGACCGGCAAATCTTCCTTCCGCATTGGCCTGCAATGCTTTCTGGTGAGATTCAAAGGCAAACTGGTCCTGCTCCTCACGGGTGATCCCGTATTGCTTGGCCACTTCTTCCGCGGTGTATCCCATCCCCCAGTAATAGTCAGGATTGGTTTTGGCGATCCGGGTTTCCGGCACCGGCTTGTAGCCTCCCATCGGGATGTACGACATCGATTCGGTGCCGCCGGCAATAATACAGTCGGCCATTCCGGCCTGGATCTTTGCAGAAGCAATGGCAATGGCCTCGCTTCCGGACGCACAGTACCTGTTGACCGTAACACCCGGAACCTTATCGGTATTCAGTCCCATCAGGGAAATCAGCCGGGCAACATTCAGTCCCTGCTCGGCTTCGGGCATGGCATTGCCTACGATCAGGTCATCAATCCTGTTTTTGTCCAGTTGTGGGAGCTCGGCCATGAGTTTTTCAATCACGGTAGCGGCCATCACATCCGGACGGGTGAATCTAAGGCTTCCCTTCGGGGCTTTCCCGACGGCTGTTCTGAATCCTTTAACGATATATGCTGTTTTCATATGTTTTATTATTAAAATTTTTATACCTCGTAGAGGTAAACTGTTCATAGCTATTATTTCATGTTTTGCAGCAAGCTCCGTAGGAGCGGCCTGTTAGTGATCGTCCATCCATTCAAATACATACTTTGGGTCATAGGCAATCTCAAATTTTTCCATAAACTCCAGATATTCTTCCCTGAATGTTTTCTTTGTATGATGCTCTTCCTGATTTAAAATGTATTTTATTACTGCATCTACACTGCTTCTGGAATAAGAAAATGCACCGTAGCCTTCCTGCCAGTTAAACTTTCCATTAATCCATTTTTTTTCGTTAATGAATTTTGATGTACCCGCTTTAATATCCCTTACAAGATCTGAAACAGAAACATTGGGGTTTATACTTATTAGCAAATGGATATGATCAGGCATTGCAAATACAGCAAATAACTTTTGCTTTCTGTTGGACACTATACCTGTAATGTACCTATGCAGCTCTTCCCTATTTTCTTTTGAAATCAGATTTTGCCGTCCTTTTACCGCAAACACGATCTGAATATAGATTTGTGTATAAGTATTTGCCATAATAATTAACAGGTCGCCTCTACGAGGCTTGTTTTAACAATATTTATTTTGCTATTATCAGAATGCTCCTACGGAGCTTTTATTAATTCCTTAACGGCTTCCCGTTCTGCAACATGTACTGAATCCGTTCCAGTGTTTTCCTTTCCCCGCAGAGCTGCAGGAAGGTTTCCCTTTCAAGATTCAGGAGATACTGTTCGGTAACCACAGTAGGTTCAGAAAGGTTTCCGCCTACCATGACGTTGGCTAATTTATCGGCGATTTTCTTGTCGTGTTCAGAGATATAGTTTCCGGTAAGCATCTGGTCGGTACCAACATAGAACATTCCAAGGGCATCTTTCCCCAGTACTTTTACTTTCTGTTCGACCGGTTGGGTATAGCCGTGTTCGGCAAGGCTTTTGGCCAGCATTTTAGCGGTTTTAACCTGGGTTCTTTTATCTACCGAAACAATGTCTTTTCCGTGCTCGAGGATTCCCATGTCATAGGCTTCATAAGCAGAAGTAGCTACTTTACCCATGGCAATATTCATGAATGCATCGCGGAGCCTGTTGTTCTTTACGTCGTCATTATGGAATTCCCTGGAAGTTCTCAGCGTCAGTTCCTTGGTTCCGCCGCCGCCGGGAATAACACCGACTCCGGTTTCTACCAGTCCGATATAGGTTTCTGCCGCCGCCACCACACGGTCCGCATGCATGGTCATTTCACAGCCGCCGCCCAGCGTCATTCCGTGCGGAGCAACGACTACAGGAATTGAGGAATAGCGAACCCTCATCATGGATTTCTGGAAATAAGCAATGGCCATATTCAGATCATCCCAGTCCTGTTCAATGGCCATCATCAGGATCATGGCCAGGTTGGCTCCTACTGAGAAATTGGTCCCCTGGTTGCCGATAACGAGTCCGTCGTATTCTTTTTCCGCCAGGTCAATGGCCCGGTTCAGCCCGTCAAGCACTTCGCCGCCAAGGGAATTCATTTTCGAGCGGATCTCAAAATTGATAATTCCGTCACCCACATCTTCAATGGCAGCCCCGGAATTGCTCCACAAAGTCTTGTTTTTTCTGATGTTGTCTAAAATAATGAAAGCGTCCTGTCCCGGAATCGTATTATACTCACCTGAATTTTTATCCACGTAAATACTTTGACCTTCCTCATTAACTTTATAAAAAGCGTCCACATTTTTTACCCAGTCCGATACTTCATAGCCGGCGTCCTGTGCCAGTTCAATACCTTTCGGTACGCCAACGGCATCCCAGATTTCAAACGGGCCGTTTTCCCATCCGAATCCGGCTTTCATCGCATCGTCTATTTTATAGACTTCATCGGAAATTTCAGGTACTTTATGCGAAACGTAGGCAAACAGGGCTCCTAAAGATTTTCTGTACAGTTCACCTGCTTTATCCTTTCCTCCGATCAGCACTTTGAAACGGTCAATCGGTTTATCTATGTTTTTGGTCAGTTCAAGCGTAGGGAAGGAGGATTTTCCCTGAAGTTCATATTCCAGGGTCTGCAGGTTCAATCCGTGTATTTCGGATTTGCCCTCCGCATTTTTCACCTTTTTATAAAATCCCTGCTGGGTCTTTGAGCCTAACCACTTATTATCCACCATTTTCCGGATATATTCCGGAAGGGTGAAGACATCGTTAAAATTGTTGGCTTCGGCACCGCTCTGTCTTACGCCGTTGGCCACCATCACCAAGGTGTCGAGTCCTACGACATCGGCTGTACGGAAGGTAGCGGATTTTGGCCGTCCGATGACCGGTCCGGTCAGTTTATCGACATCGGAAACCGTAAGTCCCAGTTTCTGAACATGATGAAGAAGATCCATCATAGAGAATACCCCAATCCTGTTGGCGATAAAAGCAGGGGTATCTTTTGCGAGGACCGTGGTTTTACCGAGAAATTTTGCCCCGTAATCCATGTAAAAGTCAATAACTTCCGGAAGGGTATCTCGCGTCGGTATAATTTCCAGCAAAGGAAGATAACGTACCGGATTGAAGAAATGGGTTCCTGCAAAATACTGTCTGAAATCTTCGCTTCTGCCTTCTGTTAAAAAGTGAATCGGGATTCCTGATGTATTGGAGGAAATGAGGGTTCCGGGCTTTCTGAACTGTTCTATTTTTTCGTAAACGGATTTTTTAATGTCCAGCTTTTCTACGACCACTTCGATGATCCAGTCGGTATTTTTGATTTTCGGCAGATCGTCTTCGAAATTTCCGGTCGTGATCCTGTCGGCAAACTTTGGAGAATAGAGCAGGGCAGGGCTTGCTTTTTTCAGCTTTTCAAAATTTTCGGCAGCAATCCTGTTTCTTACGGCCTTATCTTCTTTTGTCAAACCTTTTTTCTGTTCCGCTTCTGTCAGCTCAAAGGGTACGATATCCAGGAGCGACACCTGTACGCCGATATTGGCAAAGTGCGCTGCGATACCGCTTCCCATAATTCCTGAACCAAGAACGGTGACGTGTTTGATTCTTCTTTTCATTGGATTTATTTATTTTATTATTGGTCTGATGTAATCCGGCCATGAGGATCGGCCGGTTTCATGCATTGTTTATTTCCGGTAGTTCAGATCCGTAGCAATTTTCATGATCTCATGCATTACTTCCTTGAAGGTTTCCAGTTTGTCAGGAGCAATTTTTTCCATCACGCGTTTGTTGAAATTCACCACCACTTCTTTAGACATATTCCTGGAGTTTAATCCTTTATCGGTAAGCTTGATGATTACCTCACGCTTATCGGTGGTGGTTTTCTCCTTATAGATATATCCGTTATCTTCCAGCAGCTTGATAATCCTGGTGAGTGAAGTAGGCTCAATGGCCATTTTGGGTCCCAGATTGGTACTCCTGGTTCCTTCCTTTGGATCTATTTTGAGTAAAGTAAGGGCCTGAACTGCAGTAGAGTCATGTTCCTGAGCCATTTCGGTATACATCTTGGATACCGCCAGCCAGGTCTGTTTTAGGATTAAGTCTACATTTTCTATTTTGTCTTTATGATCCATCACTTTTTGCTTCAATGGTTTAACCAAATATAGCAAATATTATGCATGCATAGTATTTATTTGCGTTAAAATTTGTTAATCGATTGAAATATACAAGGTTAAAATGTATGATAAGCATAATACTATGCATGCATAGTATATTGAATAAATAATGAAAACCCTTTGTTAATGAAGTTTTTTCATAAAAGTAAAGATTTCCTCAAAAGATCCACATTCTTCATAGATTTCATCAGTATTGATTACCCAACGGCTATTCTTGTAAATAAAATGAAATCCGGTGAGATCCCGAGGAAAGCTTTTCTGCAAAAGGGAGAACAGCATTTCCTTATGGATTTGCGGAGCTTCAATCACAGGAGCTTTAAAATGTTCACTGATGCGAAATAAAGAAGCGCGGGTAAGCTCACCGTGCTGAACCAATATATCTTCTACCATTCCTGGATACAGCCGGCCTTCCTTTATGTACCATATCTTATCGGCAAATTCTTTTGCCAGCCGCCAGTCATGGGAAGAGAACAGGATAATTTTGTTCTGTTCATGTGCCAGCCTGCGAAGGGTTTGCAGGATATTGATTTTGTTTTCTTCATCCAGATGGGTGGTCGGCTCATCCAGAATGATAACTGGGAGTTCTGGGTAATTGCTCTTCCGATAAAAGCTTTCTGCAGGTTCCCGTCTGAAAGATTTATAAGCGAGGTATGCCTGTATCGGTCCATTCCCAGCATATCTATCGTATGGCTGATTTCCTCCCGGTCCTTTCTTTTAAGCTCGAAATAATAAGGGTAATAAATATATTTTCCCAGTGCAATAAGGTCTTCCACCGTATGGTGCCGGGGAAGCACAGATTTTGAGTAGACTACAGCGATATGCTCCGCGATTTCCCTTGCGGAAAACTCTGTAACGGAACGGCCTCCGAGCAGGATTTCGCCGTTCAGCAAAGGAACCTGATGAAGTAATGATTTAATGAGGGTTGTTTTCCCCACTCCGTTGTTTCCGATCAGCAGACAGACTTCACCCGATTTCAGGCTTGCTTCCGCATTTGAAATCAGGGGCTGGTGGTAACCGATATCTGCCTGTTTTATCTGTAGGTGCATGAAAGTATCGTATAGACAATGCTTGAACTGTACTCACAAATATACTGCTTTTTACCATACTTTACTGATGCCTGAAACCTGATGTCTCTTGAAGCCGGTATTACAGGATATTACGCTTTGTTCTGTTTCAGCAGCATGACCAGGATCACCGGAATACCGAATACCGAACTGATGACATTGAGCGGGATCTGCGTTTTTTCAGCGATCGTGGAGAAAATCAGCATGACCAGCATTCCCAGGCCCATGTTCAGCATCCATTGTTGCCATAATCTGGAGGGGTTGTAGATCAGTCTGCAGAAATGGGGAACAATGATTCCTATAAACAGGACAGGGCCCATAAAGGCCGTTACTGAGGCCGACAGCAGGGAAGAAGCGATGATAATACCCATTTTCAGCCGGCCCGGATTAACCCCAAAGCTCTGTGCATAGGCAGTTCCCAATGCATTCCCGATCAGAGGTTTTATCGTATGAAAGCAGACAGCCATTCCTCCAATGATAAGGGCTGCCAGCACATAAATCTGGTCTCTGGTGACCATATTGTTGGCTCCGAAAGACCATAACACATAATTTTTCAGGCTCTGGTTTTCTGCGTAGAACTGGAGCAGCGAAACAATGGCTCCTGCAAATGCGGAAACCAGAAAACCGAATATCACGAGATAGGATTTATCCTGGAATTTCCCCGATACGGATAAGAGGACCAGCATCAGCAAAAGGCCACCGGCTATGGAGGAGAGGCTGAGAAAGCTGTTCTGCAGAAAATCAGGAATCAGAAGATCATGGGAAAAAAATATATAAAAAGCGACCGAGAGGCTTGCGACCGAGGTAATGCCAAGAATATCAGGGCCCGCCAGCGGGTTACGGAAATATTCCTGCATGAGGAATCCTGACGTAGGGATGGAAACTCCCGCCAGAAGCATAACCAGTATACGGTTTACACGGATCTCAGCAATCTGGCTGCGGGGGGAATCGCCGAAGAAATCCTCAGGGCTCAGATACAAAAATCCCGTGTCTGCATTAACAG
Source organism: Weeksellaceae bacterium (assembly GCA_022701475.1). Lineage (GTDB taxonomy): Bacteria > Bacteroidota > Bacteroidia > Flavobacteriales > Weeksellaceae > Chryseobacterium. The sequence goes on along the minus strand of JAKOOI010000314.1, from coordinate 4,877 downwards.
CTGCGGCTGCGAAAATAGCAATCAGTAAAAACAGGCACAGGATTTTAAATTTTTTAGACATCAGATCAGCTGAAAGGCAGGCGCTTATTTTAAAAATGAATTGATCTTTGAAGTAAGCTGCTCTTCACTGATCATTCCGAGGGTCTCATCGGTCTGATCTCCTTTTCTCATATAAGTAAAAGGAATGGCGCTTCCGTCCCATTTTTTAAAGTTGGACGCAAAGAACTGCCCGTCCAGTGCCTGGCCGTCCAGCAATACCGTATTCTTCCGTATTCCCTGTTCGTCTACAAATGCCGGCACTTTGGTTTCCCAGTCCTGCTTGCTGTCTACACTTACAAAAGTAATCTTTACAGGCTTCCCGCTCAGTTCCTGGATTTTGCTTTTGAAATGCGGGATCTCTTTTACGCAGGGTCCGCACCATGTGGCAAAGAAATTGGTAACATACAGCGTGTCGTTCTTTTTACCGAGGATTTCAGACGCCTGCCGGGGACTGAGGGTAGTAAGGGCAGCAGGAACCGCAACTGTGGCTGTTGCCGAATCCGTCACCGGCCGGCTGTCTGACAATTCCTGACTTTGCTTTTTGCAGCTAATGACGGAGCCTATGATCAGCATCGACAAAATTATCTTTCTCATAATTATTTTTTATCTATTTTTGAATTGAAGTATGGAACAACAAATCTACAAGGGGAAACTCACCGCGTTTCACTGGTTAAAAATAACGAAAAAGGAAGAACTGACCAAAAATACTTTCGTGCTGGAGCTCGGGATTCCGGAAGATTGCAGGGGAAATTTCCGGTTTGAAGCCGGACAGTTTGTCAGTCTTAAAATCCAGTCCGGGGATATGCAGTTCATTCAGGATTATTCTATTACCGCTGCACCTTATGAAAACAAGCTCAGTCTCGGGATTAAAATGAACACCGCGGAAGGAGCGGCTTCACAGCTGTACAGGAATTATGCTGTGGGAGATAAGATAGAGGTGAGTGAGCCTGCCGGAAGGTTTACCCTGGTTTCCAAACCCAGTGAGTTCCGTACCATTGTAGGTTTTGCTTCCGGAATAGGGATTACGCCCATTCTCAGCCATTTTAAAAATATCCTTCACACGGAACCCAGAACCAGGCTGTTCCTGTTTTTCGGAAATAAAACTTCCGACGACCTGATATACCGGGATGAACTTGATCGGCTGGCAAAAGGCCACCACAACCGGCTGCAGATTTTCTATTTTTTTTCCCGTGAAAAAACACCCAACAGCTTTTTTCAGGGAAGGCTGGATGAGCGGAAACTGAGCCTCATCATCAATCAGATCCTGCATCTGGACGATACCGATGAAGGATCTACCATCTGGGACGCTGTGGATGAAGTGCTGATCTGAGGCAAGGGAGATATGATCCGGGCACTGGCTAATGCATGTTACCATCACGGAATCCCTAAAAAAAATATCCATTTTGAACTTTTTGAGGAATATAATAACGATATTTACCCCGTAGAAAAAGAATTCCCGAAGATCGAAAATGTAGAAGTGGAATTTACTATGCTCGGACAGGAATACCATACCGTTCTTCCGTCCAATGAAGGAAGGATTCTGCAGCAGCTGCTGGAACAGAAATATGCCGTTCCGTACTCCTGCAAGTCCGGGATCTGCGGCAGTTGCGAATGTATACTGGAAGAAGGGGAAGTAGACCTGCTGGAAAATGAATACCTCACGGAAAAAGAAGAAAAAAAAGGGCATATCCTTGCCTGCATGTCGGTTGCAAAAAGCAAAAAAATAAAGCTTAACTTTGATCTTAGTTGAGAATACTGAAGAACATATTCAACCTTTCATTCATATCGATAGAAATCGGGATTCTGTTGATATGTCTTGCCAATGCCTGGGTTTTTGCGCTTACCGGCGGGCGTACCTATACCAAGATCTCAAAAATCCCGCCCCGTGAAGTGGCCCTGGTGCTCGGTACCTCTCCCAGAATGAGATCGGGGCTCTCCAATCCGTATTTTACCAAAAGGATGGACGCTGCTGCATTGCTGTATCATCATGGCAGGATCAGAAAAATCATAGTCAGCGGAGAAAAGAGCAAAGGCTATGATGAGCCGGCTGCCATGAAAAACTATCTGATCTACCAGGAAGGGGTTCCGGAAGAAATTATCACGGAAGACCCGAAAGGTTTCAATACCTACAAAAGCATTCTTCGCTGTAAAGATATTTATAAGAAAGACAACGTGATTATTGTCTCCCAGGGATTCCATAATCTCCGGGCATTGCTCTTTGCCAGAAACAATAATATGAATGCCCTCGGATTCGATGCGCAGGACGTTACCAAGCCGGAAAGCTACTACCGCAACCAGTTCCGGGAAATCCTGGCAAGAACCGTCGCCGTGGTCTATATGGCCATCGGTATTTCGCCGGATTAATACCATCCTGCGATATCATCAGGAATTTATTATGAAACACTACTACTTTATGTCACTTTATGCATCCTAAAAAATTTTATACGATCGAGGTTGCCGATAAACAGGCCTGGGAAAACACGATCAAAGCCTGTATTTTTTACGATATTTACCACACCCATTTCTACCACTCCCTCGAAAGCTCTTTTCCTTCTGTGCTTTTTGTCTCTGAATGGAAGGATGAAATAATTGCTTTTCCTTTTAAGGTCAGGAATGTTGAAGATACCGGCTATTTTGACCTAACTTCGGTATACGGATACTGCGGCCCTATAGCCAACAGGAATTTTACGGATCTTTCCCGGGAACATTTCGCATTTTTTCATGAATCTTTCGCCGAATTCTGCAGCAAGCATTATATTGTTTCCGTATTTTCCAGGCTTCATCCGTTATGTGACTACGGGGGTTTTTTCAGCAGTTCGGGAGAGGTTGCAGCCCTCAATAAAACAGTGGTCATCGATCTTGCGGAATCATCTGAAAGCCAGTTAAAGGGGTATAGGAAGTCGACAAAGCATGAAATCAGGTACCTGAGACAGAAGAATTTTGTAGTAGTGGAAAATAAGGAGCCGGAGAACCTCGATCAGTTTATAGAAATGTATTATAAAACGATGGAAAAAGTAAGGGCATTCGACAGGTATTATTACGATAAGGATTATTTTCACGGTTTCCTGAACAACGACGATTATGAGGTCATTCTTTTATCGGTTGAAAAAGACGGTGTTTTTGCCGCAGGAGCGATATTTACCGTGGTGGGAAATGTTATGCAGTACCACCTGGCAACGACTGCAGAAGATTTTATAAAAGATGCGCCGATGAAGCTTGTGCTTGATGAAGCAAGGCTGCTGGCCGTTAAGAAGAACCTCCATTTCCTTCATCTCGGCGGCGGGTTTGCGGGCAGGGATAATGACAACCTGTACCTCTTCAAATCAGGGTTTTCCAAAATGAGGCTGCAGTTTTCCGTATGGAAGCATATCACGGATATCAACCAGTACAATAAACTGGTTACTTACAATGATATCTGGAGAAAGGTGAACAACTTTTTCCCGTTGTACAGGAACTGATCACGAGGGACGGGAACTAAGGAGAATGCTCATCCGGTAAGCATATTCATTGCTGCTGTCGAAAATCTCAAGGTGAAGGTGATACTTTTCGGCAATGGCTGTAAATTCCGACTTTTCCCACCACCGGCCGATGCCGCCCAGGAAGATATCACCGGACTGAACGGAAGCTTCATACTTTTCCTTCCGCTCCGGTGTATTGTAGAAAAGCCATTTATTGGCATTATTCGGAATGTGGGTGAGATAAAACATAAAGTCTTCCGAAACGGTTTTAATTTTCTCAATCATCTTTTCAACATCTTCCGGCAGAAAATAGGCGGTAGAATCATGGATCAGGAATTTTTTTACAACGGGCAGCGGCTCTGCGAATATCCGGGTAAAATCTTCCTTGGCATTGCCAGTTACGTACTCAATGTTGGTGCCGGCTCTGTGCTGAAGTGCGGATGCAATCAGTGATTCTGTAAAGTCAAACGCATAGATTTTCTTTACCTTTTCAGAGAGCGGATGGGTAATAAGACCGTTGCCACAGCACATTTCAAGAAGAGTATCCGAATCGGTAAGCTCCAGCTTCTCAGCAACATCATCAACCAGTTTCTGTACAACGTCCCGGCTTACCGGCGCACTGTTTGCTATTTTTCCGACTTTCAGGTACAGCTCATCTTCATTCGCAGCCTCTGCTCCTGCGTACTGCTCCCAGAAATTTTTCCAAACATCGTTCATGTATATATTTTTTAATTTTAGAAAGGATACCCGAAAGCAATATTGAGCGTAGGTTTAAAGGGCTGGAAATCCCTGATTCTCCACCGGTCGCCTTCAGGCCTGTTCGGATCATACATTTTATAGGCAAGGTCTACCCTCAGGGTGATGTAAGCTACATTCACCCTCAGTCCGAAGCCGCTTCCGACACCCATCTGCCTGATAAAGCGGTTAAATTTGAATTCGTTTCTGGAAGACTCGTTATCATTTTTCAGGCTCCAGGTATTTCCGATATCGGTAAACACAGCCGCTTCGTACATGGAATTGAACGGAACCCTGAATTCAATATTGGTGGTCAGCTTCATATTCTCGGTCTGATAAGCACGCACTCTTTCATCCACCTGGGAATCCGACGGTCCAAGCCCGCCGAACGCTACCCATGCCCTGATATCATTGGACCCGCCGTTAAAATAGGAACGGATCACCGGCATACTGGATGAATTGCCATAGGGTATTCCAAGCCCCAGGAACTGCCGGAGCACAAGCGTATTATTACTGAATTTAAAATATTTCCTTACATCGAAATCAAATTTCACGAACTGGGCATAGGGAACCCCGAAAATCGTCCGTTCCGGGCTGGTTACAATTCCACCCTCGTTCCGCCGCTGATTGAAAATGCTGAAAATA
>JAKOOI010000311.1 GCA_022701475.1 Weeksellaceae bacterium | reverse complement strand
GGATTATGATACCGTGAATACATGGCCCCTCATGATGATTTTATCATAAAAATAAATGCGTACTTTACAAAAATTACTTATATTTATCACGTTTTTAACAGATATGCATTCCAGCCCATGAAAAAATTACTCTACTCATTCTTAATAATATCTTCTGCACTGGTATCCGCGCAAAAAACTGCCGGTACAAAGCTCGTGGTGGCCGACGGGGTCATCGGAACGGTAGAAATGTTTACGGTAAATCATAAAAACGCGGTTCAGAACAGCCGTACCTATATTCCGGCCAATCTTCCCGAAAACCTGAAAAAGTTCAGTGCCATTGCAGGGAACGGCCTGATGGAATACCAGCTGAAAAACGGCTCCGGAACAATAGACCGGCTTGCTTTATACCAGTTGAACGAGCAGTTTAAGCTTTCAAAAGATACGCCGGTCCTGATCAACGGAACGGAAGTCGCCGACACCAGCCTGCTGATTTACGGTGATCTGCTGAGCTCCATGAAACTGGTAGATTATAAAGGGAAAAAATCCGTTTTTGTGGATACCGCCCTGAAAAAATAAATAATTTCCTCAGATTATATTTAAATGGAAAGGATGCCCGCAAGGACATCCTTTTTGTGCTCCGTCCATTCCGGAATATCGTATCCTGTCAGGTACTCATGATGCAAACCAGGTTCATTAGTACTTATCGCCCCACTTTTTCTTCAGTTCATCATGGATCTTCTTTTCAGTAGCATTGTTTCCGGGTTCGTATAGCCTCAGGTTTTTTATTTCTTCGGGAAGGAAATCCTGGCTGACGAAATTCCCTTCGTAAGAATGGGCATATTTGTATTCTTTTCCGTAATCCAGGTCCTTCATCAGTTTGGTAGGGGCATTCCTGAGATGCAGCGGCACCGGCAGGTTTCCGGTTTTCTTTACCAGCGACAACGCTTCATTGATGGCCATATACGCAGAATTGCTTTTCGGGGAGACGGCAAGATAAACAGCCGTTTCGCTTAAAATAATCCGGGCTTCAGGATTTCCGATGATATTGATTGCCTGGAAACAGCTGTTGGCGATTACCAGGGCATTGGGGTTAGCCAGGCCGATGTCTTCCGAAGCGAGAATCAGCATCCTGCGGGCAATGAATTTGATGTCTTCGCCGCCGGCAATCATCCGGGCCAGCCAGTAGACGGCCCCGTTCGGATCACCGCCCCGCATGGATTTGATGAAAGCGGAAATGATGTCATAATGCTGTTCGCCGTTCTTATCATACAGGGCCATGGTTTCCTGCAGGACCTCCATGACTTCTTCGTTCCCGACCTCAGATACCGCGGAATTTTTATACTGGTTCAGCACCAGCTCCACGGAATTGATCAGCTTTCTGGCATCACCTCCCGAATACTGGATGAATGCTTCCTTCTCCCTGACCGTGAATGAGGTATCCTCGTCCCGGTTGAACCTGTCAAGGGCGATATCAATGAGCTCCTCCAGCTTTTCATAGGTCAATGCTTTCAGGATGTACACCTGGCTTCTGGAAAGCAGGGCGGAAACCACTTCAAAGCTGGGGTTTTCGGTAGTGGCACCGATGAGGACGATCCAGCCCTTTTCAACGGCATGCAGCAGGGAATCCTGCTGGGACTTGTTGAACCGGTGGATTTCATCGATGAAAAGGATAGGGGATTTTCCAGAAAAGAGATTCTGCTTCTTGGCATCCTCAATGACGTCACGGACATCTTTTACGCCCGACGATACGGCGGAAAGCTTATAAAATTTCCGTCCTGATTTTTCGGAAATAATTTCCGCCAGCGTCGTCTTTCCGGTTCCCGGAGGCCCCCATAGGATCAGGGAATTCAGGGTGTTGTTGACCAGCATTTTCCGCAAGGTTCCTCTTTCGCCGGTAAGGTGCTCCTGCCCCAGAACATCATCCAGCGTTTTGGGTCTCAGTTTTTCAGCTAATGGAATATTTTGATTCAAAATTTTCAGATTTAAAAGTCATTATATGAATTGAAGTATTCAGGAACAGCAAAGATTTTCCGGATATGTTCCGGTAAGCTGCATAAATCGACAAATGCCGTAATTTCTCCGGTGAACAGCCCTTTACCGTCCTGAAACTTGTAACAAATTTAAACTAATTTTCAATTTTTTAGCCTATTTTTGCAGTGTTTTGAAACTTACATCCAACAAAATCATTACTTTTCCGCTGGTACTGCTGATCCGGTTTTACCAATGGTTCATCTCGCCCCTGCTGCCGAAAAACTGCCGGTACGAGCCTACCTGCTCCCATTATATGGTAAAGGCGCTCCAGGTGCACGGCATTTTTAAAGGATTCTGGCTGGGTGCGAAAAGGATTTCAAAATGCCACCCATGGGGAGGAAGCGGATACGATCCCGTTCCGCCGAAAAAGTAAAACATCAACAGTAAACTATTAAAAAAAATTTAGAAATGAGTACTATTTTTTTCAGGATCTACCTGATACTCTTCGCACTGGTTACCCAGACTCTTTTCGCACAGAATTATCCGGACGGCATGGCAGATGCCACTTTAGAGGTGAACTCCGCAAAGGTTCCCGTAAAAGTGTATGCCACCACGGAACTCGGCGACCTGAACACCTTTCCCGACCGTAAAGTCAGCGGCAATGTGGTCATTATCCTTAATGAATCCAATGCTGAACCGGCCTACTTCAACTACAGCGCCCTGACGCTGGCAAAACTTAACGAATCAGGCTATCAGTTCCTGGATAAGGATTACCATTTGATTGCACAGGCAAAGCCTACCGAAGAGAATATCGATACCTTCAGGTACGCCGTAAAAACAGCGAAGCCCCTGACTCCTGCCGATACGGTAAGCCTGGAAACGCCGTTTATGATCTGGAACCCTTCAAAAGGCATAGAGCTGGGCCCGATCACGCTGCATTTTTACAGCCTGATGTTCATTTTTGCCTTCGGATTCGGATACCTGCTGATGAACAGGATCTTCAAAATTGACAATGTGAACCAGAAATACCTGGAACCGCTCTTCACCTGGACGCTGATCGGGACCATCCTGGGCGCCAGGATGGGGCACGTGATCTTCTACCAGCCGGAACTTTTTAAAGAAGACTTCTGGAGCGTGTTTTTACCGATCAGCACCAAAAACGGACTGAAATTTACCGGCTTCTCGGGGCTTGCCAGCCATGGAGCCACGATTGCACTGATCTTCACTACCCTTTATTATTCATTCAAAATCATCAGGAAAAACCCATTCTGGGTGTATGACCGTCTGGGTATCGTCATTTCCCTGGGCGGCGCATTTGTAAGACTGGGAAATTTCTTCAATTCTGAAATCATCGGGAAGCCGGTGGATCCCAGCTCCCCTTTCGCCATTCTGTTCCCGCAGCAGAGCAGCGAATACGGACTGACGGTACCGAGATATCCGGCCCAGCTTTTTGAAGCTTTCGGCTATGTATGCCTGTTTGTCCTGCTTTGGATCCTGTACCGGAAAACCAATAAAAAATACCGGCAGGGATGGCTTTTCGGGTTGTTTTTCATCATCCTCTGGGCCATCAGGTTCTTTGTGGAATTCCTGAAAGAACCGCAGGGAGACGAGTTCATCCGGTTGGGAGGGCTGAATACGGGCCAGGTCCTTTCCATTCCTTTTATGATTGCAGGGGTTATCATCATGATCGTATCCAAAAAATTCACCATTACCCAGGCGGAAAACGAGAAGCCGGAGTAAGCATATCGATCATCCGTTTCCGCAGTAACGGATCATTAATAAAAGAGGCAGTCCTTCGGGAGCTGCCTTTTTTTTAATGTTATTTTTATAAAATGGATCTGATAGAAAAGTATACCGATGCTGAAAAGGTAGGTCCGAAAATATACTGATCTTCCCTATTACTTTTGGCAGCTTACCGGTTACAGCATCCTTTTCACTTTATGGTTCAGTTCCTCGAAGACGCTTCCGAAGGCTTCGATTACGTCGGTAGGCAATACGGATTCCTTGGAACATTTATCCGAAGCATATTCTGCAGCCCTTCCATGGAACCAGACCCCCAGAATGGCAGCCTGCTCCTCCGTATACTGCTGGGCAAGCAACGAAGTGAGAATGCCGGTGAGGATATCCCCGCTCCCGCCTTTAGCCAGGCCGGCATTTCCGGTGATGTTATAGAATACTTTTCCGTCCGGTGTCACCACCTGCGTATGATGGTCTTTCAGAATAATATACACGTTCAGTTCCCGGGCTTTTGTTTTTGCCAGCTGCAGCCGCTCAAATGAGTTTTCCGTCTTCCCGAACAGTCTTTCAAATTCTTTCGGATGCGGGGTAATAAGGGACTTTTCAGGAATAAGATTTACGCTTCCCGGATGCCCGGAAATAATATTCAGTGCATCGGCATCAAGTACCAGCGGTTTGGTATATGCCTTGAGAAATGAAAGAAAACCCTCTGCAGTTTCCTCATGGGTTCCCAAGCCGGGACCGATCCCATATACGGCTTTATCATCCGGTTCGAAACGGTCTATATAATCGGCACCGGCTTCCATAAACATAGCCTCGGGGACTGCGGTCTGAATGATTTCATATCCGCACTTCGGGGCGGCAACAAGGGTAAGTCCGGCTCCGGACCGCAGGCATGATTTTGCAGCCAGTACGGCGGCTCCTATTTTGCCGTAGCTTCCGCCTGCAATAACAGCCTTTCCGTAAGTCCCTTTATGTGAAAAATCATCTCTCAGCCTGAAAATA
>JAKOOI010000293.1 GCA_022701475.1 Weeksellaceae bacterium | reverse complement strand
GGCTTCAGGGGTAAGCCTGTTGATCCGGTCTATATACTGCTGTGCGGTTTTCGCATCAAAAACGTTTTCCATAGTTTCTCTGATTGTAAAAGGCAAATATATCGGTTTTTCCAGAATGTAGAAATGCGCAGAAGCCCATTTATCGATTATCAGGTTATTTTGATGACGTATGACGCAAAAAAAGCCGGGAAAAAATCAGCGGACCGATAGTAAAAGCGGACGTCTGACCCCATACTATCCTTTGATTTGAGCTGAAAAGCCTGATTTCCTGCAGAGCATGGCAATTGCGCAGATAAAAGTAAATAAGGATCTGCACCATATGTTTCATCTTCAGGCATATATTTATAGTGATGTGCTTATTTAAGAATGCCTGATCTTACTCAAAACCAGTTTTGAAAACCGGTCTGATCCGAAACCGTAGTATTTTTTTTCAAATGAATCTTCCAGCTGTCCGGCATCATATTTTGAAGCCAGGAATTCCGCCAGGAATTCCTCATCTTTTTCCGTACTGCTCCATTCGCTCCGTGACCGTACGGCCATCAGAAATTTATTTTTATGGGTGGCGTACAGTTTTTCAGCGTAAATATTGATCACAGAGGTCGGTGTATGGCTGTCGATGACATCGAGCATCTTTTTATAGTTTTTCTCATAGTCCAAAATGGCAAAATACAGATCTGCGATTTCCGGATATTCAAGGAGAGCGTTTTTCAGCCAGCTCAGCACACGGCTTCTGAAAATACTGAATTCGTGGGCATCAGTATCATTTTCCGCAATAAATACATAATCTTCAAATAAAGGCATTTCCCAGAATTGTTTTCGCTTAATGTAAGCCAGATTGGCCGGACTGCCTTTTTCTTCATATATTTTTTCAAGGATGTGATAATACGGAGCATTGTATTTTTCATTCGAGTTGGAATCGATGATCTTCTTACAGGTCATTTCCGCTTTTTCAGGATCGGTTTTCAAGATTTCGTTAATGACTTTTATGTTGTAGGAATTTTCATACTTCTCCGTAGCGAAGAATTTTTCCAGTTCGGTAAAAAAGCCGTTTTCAGCGATGATCCCCAGGAAATCCTCCTTTATGGATGTATTCAGCTTAAAGCCGGATTTTATCCAGGTCCTGATTTTGTTCCTTACCAATTCTGCAATATACCTCTTCTGGTCAGGACTCCCGGAATGGTACATTTCCATGATAAACTTATAATAAACAGCCGTAAACAGATTTTCAGTTTCCAGAAAATAAGACCAGTTATCAGCTGCCAGTTCCTGCCAAAGCACAGGATCTTTTATGGCGTTTATATGCATTACGTAACGCGCTGTCAGTTTCTGCTGGAAAGTATCCAGCCTGGTGCCGGAGAAGGAAATGGTAAGCTTGCAGCTGGTAATATCCTCGTTGAGCCGTATGAATTTTTTAATGCTTTCTTTCCGGTCGTGGTACTGCCTCAGGTATTCTTCCACAGGCTGCAGGGTTTTCTCCAGCAAATCAACCAGTTTTTTAACCTCAGGCGCGGCAAGGCTCTTCCTTTTACCGGCTACGGAGGAAATTGTATTTTTAATAAGATCTGAAATTTCAGCATCCGAAAATTCCTTTTTTTTCTCTCCAAAGCTGAGCAGAAACTGCATTTCCGCATCTTTGTTTTTTTTGAAAAACCCGAGCAGCCAGGTTTTCAGTTCTTCCGGATCAGCATCTTCCATCACCGCTTGTGTTTCGGACAATTTCTTTGCGGCTCCTCTCTGTGGACGGGCCTTACCGGTTCTGCTCTCGGCTATGGATATTCCCATGGCCAGAAGATGAAGACAAAAATCATTGCTTCCGCATTCACAGGAATATCCGGTAATTTCAGATCGGGAATCCAGTACCATTGCTACATCATACGATGCTGTTTCATCATCTGCAAAACAGACAAAATGGTCCTTCTCAGTTTCTTCCAGTTCCCTGATCCGTAATTTTTTAGCTTTGCTGATTTTCTGTTTTGAAAACTGCTGCTGCAGATCCTGTATCGTATGCATTCCGAATAATTTTCTTCAAATATAAAAAAACGGCTCCACAATAGGAAGCCGTTTTAATGATTGATCGTCTGCTACCGGGAAATAATGACATTTTCTCCCTTTGTATGCGCATTCATCTGCGGCGCATAATAATTCTGGAGGGTAGTGATTCCGTTTGAAAATATACCGGAAGCATTGGCCACCAGATCATATTCAAAGACATATTTTCCTTTCGGCATCCTTTCGATATAGAAATTGGTGGAGGCATCCTTTACCGACTGGTACCAGGCAAGGCTGTTTTTCCACTGGTAACCGGACAATACATCCACCGGTTCAAAGCCTGCGGCCCGCATATCCTTTATGTGGATGAATTCCATAGGCCGGTCCGTATTGAGGATCATTCTCACGGTTACCCGATCCCCTACCTTAATCGGTGTTTCCGCAGAGATTTTCTGCAGTTCCTCACCGTTTACCGTTTTGATCTTCCTGTAGAGTTCCTTGGAAACGGAAACATAGGTTTCAGAAGATTTTACCTGATCAGTATTTTCATAATACTGCCAGAACAGTCCGCCCTGTATAATTCCCGGCCCCGGTTTGGTAACGGTAACCGAAGCGAGGTTCCTGTTCAGCATATCTGATCTCACTGTAGATTTTACATAACCCGTTGCCCGGGTTTCCGGCTTCAGCTCCTTCCCGCCCCAGATGATGACAGCCTTGTCACTCTCAGTACCTGTCCAGGACTTCCCGGAATTCAGGATGGTGAAGATCACTTCGGCTGTACCGCGTGAGCTTCCCCAGGAATTCACGTCTTTCTGGGTGATGAGCCAGATCTTCATTTCTTCAATGAACTTTCCGTCATCAGGTTTCAGTTTGCTGAATGCTTCCAGCGCCCCGGCCTGATTCACTACTTTGGAACCGAACCAGCCCCAGTCATTAAGGTTCTGTTTCCAGTAGGCTCCCTGGTCGCCTGTTTCTACCGAAGTTTCTTTCAGGTACTTCAGCAGCTTGTCCGAAACGTCCTTCAGTCCGTAGTCACTCATCAGCAAAGCCATCCGGTGCAGTCCGAAGAAGGTAAAGTCAGCAATTTTCGCGGTTTTCGCCTTCTGTATGACCGAAGTTTTCAGGGCAGCGCCTTTTCCCTTCAGCGGATAGGCTTTTTCCCAGTACTTCCTGGCATCCAGATAATCCAGTGTCCAGTTGTTCCAGACATCCTGCCTTTTCGGATCTGCGTACCTGCTGACCTCCCCGTCAAGATAGCCGATCAGGTTTTTCACAAGTTCCTGCTGTTGCGGATCCTGGTCTTTTTTCAGCCAGGAATTGATTTTACTTAAATTTTTCAGGATGTAAACTGAAGTTGAATAAGATCCGGGATATCCGGGATACCAGGAGAAGCTGCCGTCCGGGTTCTGCAGCTTTTTCAGTTCTTCCCAGTCCTGACCGATGGAATTGGTCATGGTATTGGTGTCAAACAGAAGGGCCAGTTTCTGCATCTGTTCTTCTTCGCTGTTGCTTTCCAGCACCCAAGGGGTCTCTTCCAGCAGTACCTGCTTCAGTTCCTGGTTTTTCTCCAGGTCCGATTTCAGCAGTCCTTTGTTCTGATATTCTTCAAAAACGGCTTTTATTGTAGGGTTGGCTCTGAAAATCTCTGCTGCCACCACATCGGCAAACCATTTGTTAAAGACCACATCAGCCGAATTATTGGGATCGGTCTTCAGGCCTGGCAGCGCAAAAATGATGTCCCATACCGAATTGGTCGTCAGTTCAAGGGTATTAGATACGTTGGCAAGGGTTCCGGAAACTGCATTTTTCAGGTTTTGCAGTTCAAAAGTTTTCGTTTCGCCTTCTTTTACGAATACCGGCACCGCATCGGTAACCAGGATCCTGTTGGGAAGTACGGCAACCGCCTGCTGCTCTCCGTCCGAATAGGTGCCGGCTTTGGCCAATACCTTTACAATGATGGAGGAAACGTTCTCCGGAACTTTTATTTTCCAGGTAAGCACGTCATTCCCTTTTTCAGAAAGACTGAAAGCCTGTTCCGTATTGAATCCTGAAGCTGCCGCAAGTTCAGTCAGGCCGAATTTCGCAGAGAGGTCCTCATTGGTAAAGGCATCGAGGATCTGCAGCCGGGCGGAGCCGTTCAGTTCTTTATCCGTGAGGCTGGAAAGCTTGGACTGAAGGTTCAGCTCATCGCCTTCCCGTAAGAACCTCGGATAATTCGGGGTGACTGAAAATTCTTTCTGGGTAACCACTTCTTTTTCAAGGGTGGCTGCCCTGGCATCTTTCGTATGGGCGAGGAACATCAGCTTCCAGCGGGTAAGGGCTTC
>JAKOOI010000242.1 GCA_022701475.1 Weeksellaceae bacterium | reverse complement strand
AAAAGATGATATTTTATTGTTGTTAAACTCCTGCTTTATATCGTTCAGGGGATTACTGAAATATTCAAGGGCTTTTTTTACAACACTTTTTTCACTGGCAGGGATGGGTTTTTCTCCATACCTGACTTCAAGGATATTGGAAGTGTCGTAGGTTGAATCTAAGTTTACACTTTTGACAAGCCTGAAAATAAAATTGTTTTTTGTGTCTTTAATCTCCACAATCAGCCCCGGCAGTCCCTGAAATTTGTAAGGGCCCTGGCTGAAAGGAATATCTTCTGTAAACCAGGCTATCCATTCACGCCCTCCGTATCTTGTAGTTGCCTTCTGCAGTTTGAAGTTATCCTGCTTTCTGGTTTCTGTTTGAAGGTTCCATCGAATAGGGTCATGGGTGGTATAAGAATAAATATCATCTCCTACCATCACATAATTTATATTCAGTTCAGAATTTTTTTTCCTGCTGACGGGGATCTGGTTTGTCCAGGTTTTATCCTGAGCATGATGCAAACGGTTTAGGGAATCTTTTTCGAGAAATTTATAGTCATAATACTTTATGCCATCAGGATTGATGTCAAGTACCATCAATTGTTTTCTGTAATTTTCTTCCGAGGGCCCGGGTTTATACTGTAATTCATAAATGTACCTGTGGGTTTGTGCAGGAGCGGTGATTATGATCATGCAGAATAATAAATAAAAGATGTTCATATTTTATCTTATGTATTTTTTGTATAAAGCAGAAAAATTCGTTTTAATATCATGAAGATTATAGCGGCAAGGAATTATTTCAATTCCTGATTTGTTTATGAACCCGTAAGTTCCCGATATGTTTTTTACCAGGGCTAGATCAGGAGAGTATTGCCCGAATGTATAGATTTTTGAATATACAGGGCTGACTATAATCTTTCCACCTGTATCAGTAATTCCATAAGTGCCTGATATTGTTTTTGCCAATCTCCAGTTTTTGTTGATCCTGCTGAGATCTTCTCTTTCTGCAGTTTTCATTTGTGAAAAAGAAAAATTGAAAACCAGTATGCATGTAAGGGTAAAATATTTCAATTCCATCATATTTAAATTTAAGGTGTTAATTGTAACTGGTTGGATACCAGATGGAAATATTCGGATTGTCTTTCCAGCAGATCTTCATGGCTGCCGATTTCTGCTATTTCACCATTTTTCAGAACAATAATCTGATCTGCATGTTTAATGGTACTGAGCCTATGGGCTATAATGACTGATGTCTTATTTTTCAGATAAGTATTTAAATTATCAGTTATTTTCCTCTCGTTTATAGAGTCCAGTGCGGAAGTGGCCTCATCAAAAAATATGAATTCAGGGTCTTTATAGATTGCACGGGCTATCAGTAAGCGCTGTTTTTCTCCTCCGCTTAAAGATATTCCGACTTCACCGATTTTGGTATGGTGTTTCATCGGTAAACTTTCAACTTTTTCATAAAGTTCCGCAATTTTAAGCGCAAAATTAAGTTTTTCTATATCAGGGCTTTCCGAAGACATTGATACATTTTCAAGAATTGATCCGCTGAACAGATACCCTTCCTGAAGAATGGCTCCGCATATTTTTCTCCAGTCTTTGATATTGAGGTCTTTTATGTTATTTCGGTCAATATAAATATTTCCGGCAGTAGGATAATAGAATCCCAGCAGTAATTTTAATAAAGTGGATTTTCCACTTCCGCTTTCCCCTACGATTGCTGTAGTTGTATTCTTCCTGATGGTACAGCTGATGTTTTTCAGAACTTCGAGGTCTGAACCTGTATCATAAGTAAAGCTCACATTTTTCAGCGCGATGGTATTGGCCGTTTCTATATTTTTATAATTAACATTTTCTTCTGTTTCATTTTCTTTGGTATAAATATCTGTAAGCCTGTCATGGGCAAGCTTGGTATTCTGGAAATTTTGAGTATAGTCGGTCAACTGCTGGAGCGGGCTTGAGAGCTGCCCCAATACATAGCTAATCATCATCATAAGACCCAGGGAAATCTGTGATTCAATGACAAGATAAGACGTATAGCCTATAAGGGCAATATCTCTTATCTTTGATATAAACAAATTACCGTCATTCATATAAAAATTAATATAAGCTAACTTTGTTTTTAAAGTCTTTAACTTATTTTCAGAGTTCATCCAGTTCGAAAGCCTTGATTTTTCGGCACTATTGATCTTTATATCGGTAATTCCCATGATCATCTCATATATGGTATTTCTGTTGGCCGATTCCAAGGCAAACATAGAATAGTCGATTTGTTTTTTCTTCTTGAAAAAGAGAAGTATATAGCCAAAGGAAAGTATACTGAACATTACAAAGACTAGAAAAATCTTATAATCCTGATAGACCAATATCGAAGAAAATACAATGATATTCATAATACTTGTTACGACTCCTATCAGGCTGTAAGTGATGAAATAATTTATTCTGTGCTGATCACTTAATCCTTCTATCAGATCCGATTTAAACTTAGAATCATGATAACTTACCGGCAGTTTCAGGATTTTTAAAAAATAATATTTATTAAAATCAATATTCAGTTCAAGGCTTATTTTAGTATTGATGACTTCGGAAAGGCTTTGGGATAATAAGAAGCTGACGGCAAACACAAACTGCAGCAAAAGCAACTGAGTGACTACATGCATATCTTTGGATAAGATACCCTTATCTATATTTTCTTTCAGAAGAATAGGCATAGCCCAGTTGGCGGCTAACGTAATGAAAGTCAGTAAAATAGAAAAATAAAATTTCTTTCTGTTTTTCCGTAAAATCTTTTTAACGTTATGGATTATAGGATTTTGCTGCGCCTTATCTCTCCTGATATATTCTGTATCTTTAAAGTCCTCCGAAGGTTCAAAGACAATGGCAATACCCGAAGAGCCGTTCAGCCACTTTTCAGTGAATGACTCTAAAGAAAGATTTACTCTTCCGAACCCCGGATCTATAATGTTAAGATGTTTTTTTCCGATGCTTTCCAATATAATAAAATGTCCATGTTTCAAATAAAGGATGGAAGGAAGCGGCATTTCATAAATATCTTCCAGGCTGATGTTAACCGTAGCGCAGCTAAATCCGTTATTTTGCAGAAAAAGCCGCAGATCCCGGATGGAGATTCCGAGTTTTGAAACCGTGAGAGATTTTTTAATTTCTCTCAGGGTATATTTTTTTCCATACAATGCACAAATCATCTGGAGGCACGCAGGACCACAGTCATTCGCTTCTAGCTGATGAGTGAATCGGATTTTACGCTTCATGAAAGAATAGCTTTTCAAGACGGTTCATTATTACTTCATCCTTTTTTGCATTGTCATAT
>JAKOOI010000236.1 GCA_022701475.1 Weeksellaceae bacterium | reverse complement strand
GAAATTGTTTTTATTAATTTTCATTTTGCTGAAGATAAGCATCGATGATGTCAAATGCTTTTTTCTCTTCCTGCAGGTCTACCATTACTTTTAACGAAGTGGCCGTTGGCGTCGTGGTAAAAGTAAGGTAATTGTTTTCAACTTCATTGGTGATTCCGGCGTCATCCAGTTTTGACTTAATCAACTGAATTTCTGCGGGTTTATCACTTTCAAAAACGGATACTCTTGTACTTCTTTCCATGTTATGTCTGGTTTTAAGTATCTAAATATATGACATTTTTCCGGAAATTACAAATCCTCAGTTTTAAATTTTAGTAATATTATTTTCAATTTTATCCAGCGCCAGCTGAATTTCTTCGCGGGTAACATTCAGGTGCGGCCTGAACCGCAGGGATTGCTCTCCGCAGACCAGGATGATCATTCCGTCATTCCAGAGTTCTTCCCTAAGCCGGTTTCTCTGCTCGTGCGTAGGAAGGTCAATGGCACACATCAGCCCTCTTCCCCGTGCATTGGTAAGCTTTTCCGGATACTTTTCCTGCAGTTCCTGAAGCCCGTTCAGCAGGTATTCTCCCATTACCCTTGCGTTCTCTACCAGGTTTTCCTTTTCAATGACTTCCATAACCAGCTGGAAGCGGAGCATATCGATAAAGTTACCTCCGAAGGTGGAATTGATCCTGGAGCTTTCCCTGAAAACATTCTGCGGGACCTGATCAAATTTCTCCTTATTGGCCAGAATGCCGCATACCTGCGTTTTCTTTCCGAAAGAAATAATATCCGGCTTTGCCGTGAAGTGCTGGAAGCCCCACATTTTCCCGGTGATTCCGATTCCGGTCTGTACTTCATCAAAAATAAGCAGGATCTCATGCTGATCGCAGATGGAGCGGAGCCCGGATAAAAATTCGTCCCGGAAATGATTGTCCCCGCCTTCTGCCTGGATCGGTTCGATGATGATGCAGGCTACTTTATCGGGGTTCATTAAAATTGCTTCCTCGATGTTCAGCAGCGCCAGCCTTTCATTCCTGATGGTCTCTTCCAGGTTTTCATCGGTAACCGGGAAAGTCAGTTTAGGGTTCAGGATCCGTGGCCAGTCGAACATCGGGAAATACTGGTATTTTCTCGGATCTGTGGTATTGGTAAGGCTCAGGGTATACCCGCTTCTTCCGTGGAATGCCTGCCTGAAATGAATACAGATTCCGGCTTCAATATCGAGTCCTTTCTCAAAATTCCTGCGTGTCTTCCAGTCGAAGCAGGCTTTCATTGCATTTTCTACAGCAAGGGCCCCGCCTTCAATGAAGAATGCATACTGCAATTCCTCAGGAATCACCACCCTTTCAAAGACTTCCAGGAAATGCGCATATTCTTCGGAATACACATCGGCCAGTGTGGGTTTGTTCACGGCCATCCTGCCCAGCCACTCCGAATGCTCCATCAGATACGGATGATTGTACCCTACGGATGCTGATGCAAACATGGAGAACATATCGAGATATTCCCGGTCTGTCAGCTTATCATAGAGCCATGAACCATGGGATTTTTCAATATCCATTACGAAATCAAAACCGTCTGCGAGCACGTGTCGGCCGACGGTTTCCTTTACTTTACCGGCTGGTATATCAATTGTTGTCTGTTCCATTTTTCTCATAAATTTTGCGATTTGGCAGCAGGCCCGGAATCAGCAGGGATTGTCTGAGGAGCCGGGTTTCTGCCAGATCATTGTTTTTTCACTTAATAAATACTTTCTTACAAATCAAATTTAATTCCCTGGGCCAGTGGAAGGCTGTCGGTATAGTTGATGGTATTGGTCTGCCTTCTCATGTAATATTTCCAAACATCGGAACCCGATTCACGGCCGCCGCCGGTTTCCTTTTCGCCTCCGAAAGCGCCTCCGATTTCAGCGCCTGAAGTCCCGATGTTCACATTAGCGATTCCGCAGTCCGATCCTGCATGGGAAAGGAAGAGCTCAGCTTCCCTGAGGTTCTGGGTCATGATGGCGGAGGACAGTCCCTGCGGCACATCATTCTGCAGGGCAATGGCCTCTTCCAGCGAAGTGTATCTGATCAGGTATAAAATCGGCGCAAAGGTTTCATGCTGCACGATCTCATAGGCGTTCTCAACTTCGGCAATGCACGGCTTTACATAGCATCCGGATTCATAGCCCTCTCCCTGCAGAACCTCACCTTCCGCAACGAAGTTTCCGCCTTCTTCTTTACATTTTGCAATGGAGGCTTCGTATTGGCGCACGGCATCCTGGTCAATCAGCGGCCCTACATGATTGGATTCATCCAGCGGATTTCCGATCTTAAGCTGCCCGTAAGCATTTACCAGCCTGTTTTTCACTTCGTCATAAACCTCTTCGTGGATAATCAGCCTGCGGGTAGAAGTACATCGCTGCCCGGCTGTACCCACTGCTCCGAAAACCGCTCCGATGATGGCCATATCAATATCTGCCTCTCTGGAAATGATGATCGCGTTGTTTCCTCCCAGTTCAAGAATGGACTTGCCGAAACGTTCCGCCACCCTGGAAGATACCATCCGGCCCACTTTCGTAGAACCGGTGAATGATACCAGCGCTACTTTCTTATCCTCTACCAGCTGCTGCCCGATTTCATGGTCTGCTACCAGCACACTGGAGATGCCTTCGGGAAGATTGTTTTCTTTCAGGACCTCATTCATGATGTTCTGGCAGGCAATGGCGCAGAGCGGAGTTTTCTCGGACGGCTTCCAGATCGTTACGTTTCCGCAGATCCATGCCAGTGCCGTGTTCCATGACCATACGGCTACCGGAAAATTGAAGGCCGTGATGATCCCCACAATTCCCAGCGGATGGTATTGCTCGTACATTCTGTGCCCCGGTCTTTCGGAATGCATGGTATACCCGTGCAGCTGCCTGGATACGCCAACGGCAAAGTCGCAGATATCGATCATTTCCTGGACTTCTCCCAGCCCTTCCTGGAGTGATTTTCCCATTTCGTAGGAAACCAGCTTTCCGAGATCGTCTTTATATTGTCTTAATTTCTGCCCGAGCTGCCTTACGATTTCTCCTCTTTTAGGCGCCGGAATGAGCCGGAATTCTTTAAAAGCTTTTTCAGCCGTTTCCATAACACGCCGGTAGTCCTCATTTCCGGAAGTCTGTACTTTGGCAATGAGCTTTCCGTTTACCGGCGAATAACTTTCCAGCATCTTTCCGGAGGCAAAATACTCCCCGCCCGTCGAAGTTCCCTTATTTTCATCTTTAATCCCCAGGTTTTTCAGGCTTTCTTCAATCCCAAAATCATTTTCTTTTTTAGACATAAAAATTCTGCTTTTCGTTTTCCCTAAAGTTAAAAATATTACGCGAACTGCAAAATTTTAATTTTTTTAACGTATTTCTTATTTGGAATCATTCCAAACATGCTATCTTTGTAAGGCAATCAAATCATTTGAATTTCTGACATGGAAGAAAACAAAACGGCACAGGAACCTGCAGAGGAAAAGAAAAGCTCCCGGTGGAAAAGCATGGTGAAAAAATTCGGGATCGGAGGAATTATATTTTTTACCGTGAAGGGAATCATTACTTCTACCCTGATTTACTTTCTGGGGAAAAATGCGTGGAGTATAATTGCAGGCTATATTACAGGAATATTTGACTAATTTTATGGATATACAGAATACAAAAAGGCAGAGAAATATTCTTTGCCTTTTTTACGGAAAAAAATAATTCAGCTTGTTTAAGATCACTGAAATAATGAGCATAAAAAAATCCCTGAAAAGTAATTTCAGGGATTCTGTTTTATGGTAAAATTAAATTTACTTTTTATTTAAAACTTTAAACTTGTAATAAGAGGAAGCAGCCAAAAGCGTCATGGTGGCCAGGCCTATGTATACCCAGGCCGGAACCGGAACCGGATCTCCTGCCGCATAGGAATGAAGCCCGCTGAGGTAATAGTTCACTCCGAAGTAGGTCATTACCATGGAACAGAAGGCAAACATGGTTGCTACATGGAAGGCCCATCTGCTTCTGAGCCCCGGAACCAGCCGCATGTGAAGAACAAAAGCGTATACCATAATGGAGATAAACGCCCAGGTCTCCTTCGGATCCCAGCTCCAGTACCTTCCCCAGGATTCATTGGCCCAGATCCCGCCTAAGAAGTTCCCGACGGTCAAGGCAAACAATCCTATGGTTAAAGACATCTCAGAAACAATCACCAGCTCCTTCAATGTGGTGTCATGGTGAATCTTGTATCTTTCTTTATCTGAAATAATATAGAAGATCAGGCTGATCACGGCAATAATCATCGACAGGGCAAAGAAACCGTAGCTGGATACAATGATGGCAACGTGAACAATCAGCCAGTAGGATTTCAGTACCGGAACCAGCGGAGTAATCTGCGGATCAAGCGCTGAGCCTCCGTGCGCAAACCCCATCATAATAACCGCTACCATGAAACCGGCGGCCGGAATGAGTGCATTGGAATGATTTTTTTCGCCCAGCAATCTCGATTTCAGCGATGAAGCACTGTTGCCCGTCTGAACATTCCTGTTTTTTCCGAAACCGAAATAGAACATCAGTCCGGCACTGATTCCAATCCAGGAAATAAAGATAATCGCTTCATAACCGTTGCTCCATGGCGCGTGGCCGGAGATATACCATCTCGCGATCAGTCCCAGGAAGTGACAGACGTACCCGAATACCCCGAGATAAATAGTAACCTTGATTACCGTCTGCAGGACCTGCTTAGGCCTGAATAACTGTACAAAACCTAAAATCAAAAGTAATCCTCCGATAATAGTATAGAAAATAAGCAGCTTGAAGTTGATATTGATCCCATTCATAAATACTTCAAGGTTTACTTTGGATTCAGACGGCACTACTGCCTTCCCCCACTTCTGCTGATAACGGGAAAGCCCTGCCAGAGCCTGATCTGCCTTCGTCCAGTTTCCGCTTTTCTGCGCCTGAAGAACTTCCGCGAAATAAGGTCCCATTACCTGCTGCGATTCCATGTCCGGTTCCATCTTCTGGTTAAGCCATGAATTCCAGGTATGGTTGGCATCATTTTTCACTGGCACGATCCTCATGAACTGACCGCTGAAAAACCCGTTGAAGATCTGCACCCTTTCGTTAACGGCAATCACTTCCTTGTCATAGTTGGTCTGTTCGGCCGGCTTTTTACGGAAAGCGGTATTGTAGT
>JAKOOI010000297.1 GCA_022701475.1 Weeksellaceae bacterium | reverse complement strand
TTTCAATCTTCTTCTTCAGGTTCAGCAGCTCCGGGGTCCACTGGTTCACCGTCAGTTCATTTCCTCCCAGACGGTACAGCCGGCTTTCTTTCCCGTACCAGGCCGTCAGGCGCGGGGTCCGGACGGTTTTGTTATGGATCCTCTGGGTCCCCTGCTTCCACGGGGTCTTTTCCAACAGCTTTTCCTTCAGCTGATCCGCCTTTTTCCCTTCCAGGAAACCGGGGATATATTCCAGCAGGTCCTCCGGAAACCGGTAATATTCGTCTGAGTCAAATAAACTTAACTGATTCATGAAGTCTGTGTTACTTTTCCTTGAGATCTTTGGTGATCTGTTTCTCGGCATTTTTAGCCTTCTGTTCCTGTGCCGCTTTATCCTTGCGCTGCTGTCTTTTGCTTTTCCTTTCCGCCCGTTTTTCCTGGCGTACTACTTTATTGAGTTTTTTATTATACACCGCATCCAGGATGCCCTGCCCTTTCTTGCTGAAAATCTTGATCTTCGGATTTTCATGGGTTCCCGTAACCACCACGGGGAAACCGATCAGCCCGCCCGGAAGGATCCCGATCCGGATCCGCAGATCCAGCAGGCCGTTAAAGCTCGTCGTTCCGCTCACACTCGGGCGCAAGATAGAAACTTTAAAGGTAAATTTATCCACATGGATCAGGTTATTTTTGATGTGGGTTTCAATGTTTACTCCTTTCATATCCGGATCATTGAACGCTTTGGCACCGATATTATCGCCTACTGCAGACAGCATCTTCAGGTTTTTGACCTCAACGTCGCGGAGATTGACAATTCCTCCGCCTTCCAATGAGGGATAGATGGGTTTCATATTCTTATCGAAATCCCCTTTCAGCTTATAATCAATGGAAAGGATGCCCTTTACATTTTTAGCTGCCGTTGCCATCTCCCTTACCATATCGATTTCCTTATACGCCCGCTGCACATTAAAATCCAGCACTTTTAAAGCAACATCGTAATTGGCCGTCAGCGGCGACTCATCCTGATAGCGGGCATCGATATTCATCCGGCTGCCGATGATATCGAACGAGGTATTTTTCAGATATACCTGGCCTTTCTGTACAGATCCTGTTCCTTTCACATGATTCAGCGCCAGCCCTTTGAATTCTGCTTTCCTTACATTTACATTCAGTGCTACGTCCAGGTTCTTCGGTACAATCACCACGCCGCTGCTCTTCGGATTCTCTACCTTGGCATATTCTACGTTGATCGATTTTTTTGAATTGTCGCCGTCCTTCAGTGCCATGAACTCATCGATCAGGACATAATTGGAATTCAGGGTAAAATTCCCGTGGAGCGTTCCGCGTCTCTCGATGAAATAGTTGATCGTATTCAGCAGATATCCGTTAAGCGCAAAATCCGACTTTCCATAGGCAGCCAGGAATTTCCGGAACCACATCTTCTCATTCTCAAACTGGAAATTCCCTTCTTTTATAAAGAATGATTTCGGCAGGAATTCAGTTGTCGCCTTGATATTTTTAAGGATGAGGTTGCCTTTATTATCAAGTCTGCTGTATTGTCCTTTGGTCGCATAGCTCTGCCTGCCGTTCAGCGAAAGGTCTGCCATGATGAGACCGCTGACATCAAACCCTTTCTTAGCAAATACCTTATAAATCCTCCCTACATTCAGGACGCCTTTGGCCCGGACTTTATACAGGATATCTTCAAAATTCTGAAGATCGGCATTGATGAACACGGGATTTCCTTCAAAATCAAACTTAAAAGGATTGAGCCTGATGCCCAGGCTTCTGAAGGTACCATCGGTATTGACGATGTTTGCCACCATATTGATATTCTGAATGGGATTCGGGTAATATTTGGTCTTCAGCCAGCCGTTTTTCAGGTTAAGATAACCGTTGGTTTTGGGAAAGAGTTTTTTATCCAGATTGAAAATCCCATCCGCTTTGATGTCCGTATCCAGCAGCCCTCTCATATCAATATTCTTCAGGCCGAGTGCCTGGTCCAGCGTCTGAAGGCTGACGGCGCCTTTTATATTGGCCTTCACCAGCATTTCACTGAGGCCTTTGGTACTGACCACCGCTTTGAAACTGTTGTCCGGGCCGAGATCGAAACTCAGGTTCCTGAGATTGACGGCCAGCTGTTCGGTATCCAGTGACGGCAGGTCTACCTTCAGGTCCATATTTAAATTATTCATCGGGACCGGTGCCTGTCCGTTGGAAACAAAGCCCCTGGTTACCATCAGCCTAGCGGCGAGCCGCGGTTTCAGGTTCTCAGGCTCACTGAACTTTCCCTTCAGACTGAAAAAAAGATCGCTGTTGCCTTCTATTTTGGTGTCTTTTGCCCAATCCAGGTATTGCGGCGGCAGCACTGAGATCATATCCCGGATGGTGGTTTTTTCGGAGGCCGCTTTGATATCGAGATTGTAACCGTCTTTCAGAATACTCAAGAACCCGGTAAACTTCAACGGCAGTTTATTGATCCGGAGTTCGTTTTTCCGTAGCACGAAAGTCAGGGCATTGGTATTGATCCGGGTGATCAGGTCGGCATGAAGGGTTTTCTGTTTAGCGTAATAAATTCTGTTGAGGCTGAAATCCAGCTTATCAATATCCAGATCGGTCTTCAGGTCAAAGATATCTTCACTCAGTCCGCCTCTTCCTGTATAGTTCAAACCTTTGGCAGCTACAAGCACCCTTGCGGCATGATCGATATATTTGATATTCCAGTTTTTGAGCTTGATCAGATCGAGCCTGATGGATGCTCCGGTGCCGGTGGTGTCTTTGGGCTTATCCGAAGGCTTAGAGACATATACATTATAATTCGCCTCTCCTTTGGTATTGACAAAGACATTGGCCGTAGCATCCGTTACGTAAATTTCGTCAATTTTTATCTGGCCGTCAAAGATCAGGTTTTTCAGATTGATCCCTGCAGACAATTCCCTTGCGGCGAGTAAGGTATCGTTCTGAAAGGGTTTTGAGCCCTTCAGGATCAGATCGTCTACTGAGACCGTAAGTGAAGGGAAATGCCTGAAAAATGTCAGGTGGGTTTTCCGGTAATCCAGTTTCCCTGCCAGATGTTTGTTGGCAAAAATTTTCACCTGCTGCGAAATGGTTCCCGGAAACAGGATAGGCAGGATGAACATCAGAAACAGTATGGAAACGACGGAAATCCCCAGCCATTTGAGGATTTTCAGTATGATATTTTTAAATTTTCCCATCTCCTTTATTTTTTACATGGATGATAAACCATTATCTAAAATCAAGCCATCAGCAGTGCGGGTTCTGCTGCAAAGTACCACAGATACCGGGGTTATACAGCAAAATCCGGCAGATGGCATAATTTATTCATTATACCAGTCACAAAAAAATATGCTATGAACTACCAGGAAGCGGAAGCCCACAAAAAAGAATCCCTGAAGAATGCCGATGACTCGGTACTGAATTTATTCCACGTTGTGATTACGCCGGCCGATACGGATGAAAGTGCAAAATACATTGAAGACTATCTGAAGTCTCCTGAGTCCTTTACCGATGAAAGCTGCAAGGAATACTGCTCAGACGGAAACTATGAAGTGGTAAGCTTTAAAAAAGAAAAACACGAGGAATAAAAATGATGAACCGGCATCAGCCATTCAGCAATTTTTCCACCTGTACAATAAATTCTGCCTGCGCAGGATTTATTTTTTTCCGGGCCTCTTCCGTTTCAAACCATTCCCAGCGGTCGACTTCCGGGATTTCCATTTTCTTTCCCGACCGTGGGGGCCAGTCGATCATTATGGTATTGCTCTTCAATCCGGAAGTTCCGATATCCTGTTCCAGCGCCCAGGCATACACGGTTTTCCCGGCCTTCTGCCGTACCGGTTCCAGTTCGATAAATTCACCGGTCACGGATTGTCCGGTCTCTTCTTCAAATTCAATGACAGCCCGCTGCAGCAGGTCTTCCCCTTCTTCAGGTTCTCCTTTCGGAATGGACCAGGCACCGCCGTCTTTGTTTTTCCAGAACGGCCCGCCCGGATGTACCAGGAAATAATAGATACTGCCTTCCTTTCTTTTGAACAGTAAGATACCCGCGCTTTTTTTCATAAGATCAATAGGGAGTGATGGTGATGCTCACAAATATACCGAAAATTCCGGGATCTTTCCGAACCGGTCAGGGTGTCCATTTGTACAGGAACAGAGACAGTCTGTGGATTCCGGCAGGGAGACTGCACTCCAGCCAACCGGCGCGGATAATCTGAGCTGCGGTATAAATCAGATACTTATCATAAAAACAAAAGAAAAACAGACGAATGGAATAGGATCTGTCCGGAATGAGGACCGGAGCCGGCATTTCAGTCCAACCGTCTGTGTCTTTAGATAAAATAATGGAAACCAGAAAATTAATCAGCAGATTTTTATGAGGGCTGAAAGACCGGTAAAAATTCCGGTCTGCTGATTCATCCGTACTCCGGCAGCGGCAGCAACAACTTTTCTTAAAATACCGCTTCATATTTATTGTCTCAAAATAAGATTTTATCAGGAAAAGGGATTATCTTTAGGCACTTTTTAATAAACGACTGTATATGATCAATGAAGTAAAGACCAACAGCCGGAATTATACCGTTCCGCTGATTACCATTACGCTTTTATTTTTTATGTGGGGATTCATCACGTGCATGAACGACATCCTGATCCCCTATCTGAAGCAACTTTTCAAACTGACCTTTTTCGAATCCATGCTGGTGCAGTTCTGCTTTTTCGGGGCTTATTTTATCGGTTCCCTGATTTATTTCCTGATTTCCACCACCAAGGGCGATCCCATCGATAAGGTAGGCTATAAGAAAGGAATCCTTTTCGGGATCTTCCTGGCGGCACTTGGGTGTGTACTGTTTTATCCGGCTGCCAGCCTTGCTTCTTACGGCCTGTTCCTGGGAGCACTGTTTATCCTGGGACTCGGGTTTACGGTACTTCAGATTACAGCCAATGCTTACGTTTCCCTGCTCGGGCCTGAAGATTCCGCGTCCAGCCGGCTGAACATGACGCAGGCTTTCAATGCTTTCGGGACCACCATCGCCCCTGTTTTGGGCGGACACCTGATCTTTGAACTGTTTTCCGCACCCGACGGTTCCTTCAGTGCCGCCGCTACGAAAATCCCGTACCTGATCTTCGCAGGCATCCTGATCCTGGTAGCTTTGCTGATCTCCAGGGTAAAGCTCCCTGACTTTCAGGTAAAAAGCGAAGAAATCGTAAAAGGTTTCGGTGCCCTGCAGCATAACCATCTGAAATTCGGGGTATTGGCCATGTTCTGCTATGTCGGCGGCGAAGTTGCCGTGGGAAGCTTCATTATCAGTTTCCTGGAGCAGCCTCAGATCATGAACCTCTCCGAAGCCGTGAGCAAAAACTACCTTTCCCTGTACTGGGGCGGTGCCATGATCGGACGTTTTCTCGGAGCCATTTCCCTGAATCATTCCATCAGCCAGGGTACAAAAGCACTGTACATGCTGGGAGCAGCCACATTGGTATTCTTGGTCATCTTCAGCATCGTAGACCTCACCTTTGCACAGATCTCCTTCTTCCTGGTATTTATTGCGCTGAACTTCATTGCGTTTTTCATCGGAAAATCAGCCCCGGCCAGGACATTGTCCATCTTTGCCGGTGTCAACGTGATCCTTCTGATCTCTGCCATGCTCAACCATGGCGAAATGGCGATGTACAGCATTCTGGGCATCGGGATCTTCAATTCGATCATGTTCTCCAACATTTACACGCTGGCAATTTCCGGACTGGGGAAATATACCAGCCAGGGTTCTTCGCTGGTGGTAATGGCCATCCTGGGCGGAGCCATCGTTCCGATCTTCCAGGGATACCTGGCAGATGTTTTCGGTGTGCAGCACTCGTTCATCATTCCGGTATTCTGCTACCTGGTGATCCTGATTTTCGGTGCCTACTGTACGAAATACCTCGGCCATGTAAAACAGGACGCCGATGCCAAATCCGGCCACTGATTATTTTAACAGAATCAATAGATACGAAAACCTGCCGCGAAGGCAGGTTTTGTTTTTTTGTATAAGGGAGGACGCCAAAGGAAAGATTAATAAGTATTGCTCATGCCACCGTCCAGCGGGATACTGGTGCCGGTGATGTACCCCGCATAATCCGAAGCCAGGAAGGCTGCAAGATGGCCGTATTCTTCAGGGGTCCCGAATCTTTTCATCGGGATTTTCCCTTCTTTTTCCTTCCGGATGTCTTCTGCTGCACGGCCTGTCTTCTCCGCTTCACTGCTGATGAGGCTTTTCATCCGCTGCGTATCGAAGGAACCGGTCAGGATGTTGTTGATGGTCACATTATGTTTCGCCACTTCCAGGGAAAGGGTCTTGGACCATGCCACCACTGCCGTGCGGATGGAATTGGAAAGCGCCAGGTTGGGGATAGGTTCCTTTACGGATGAAGAAGAAACGTTGATGATCCGTCCACCGCCCCTTTCGATCATTTTAGGAAGTGCCAGCCGTGTAGTTTCACAGACTGTTTTGAAGAGCAGATCAAAAGCGGCCTGGTACTCTTCCGTTTCCTGGCCGTATGCAGGCCCGGCTTTAGGCCCGTTGGTATTGTTCACCAGGATATCGATATCATGATCATCAAAATACCGGGAAATAACATCTTTAAAGGTTTTGAAATCGGAAAAGTCGGCAACGAGGTATTCATGATGCTGGCCTTCGGTGACTATGGGAAGGGAAGCTGTAAAATCCCTGAGTTTCTCTTCATTCCTGGCCATAACGGTTACGTTGGCCCCGCAACGGGCGAGTTCCGTAGCGATACCGGCCCCGATTCCCTGGGTAGCCGCACCAACCCATGCATTTTTTGAGGTGAGCTGTATATTCATATTCTGTATTTAAGGTGTTAATGACCTCAAGATAGCGATTTTATTTCATTTCCGGATCCACGGAATTATATTTACAAAAGAAGCAGCCCTTACTCATGTAAAGGCCGTATATCATATTGCACTACCGGGATCAGGTTCAGATCACGCTTCCGCTATGGCAGGCACGATTTCTTTATCATCCTCCTTTTTAAATTTCCGGAACAGGTAAATATTCCAGAGGATCATTTCATATCCGTACACGGTATCTTCAACAGGAATCGTCAGCATACGGATGCCCAGAAAATCCCCGGGATTATAGTTGACAATCGGGGATTCCAGTCCGGTGCCGGTCAGGATCCCATTCACCGCCAGGAAGCCGGGCATAAGGACAAGATAGATGAAGGACGCCTTCCCGATCCATTCCGCCTTCAGTATAAAATGCAGGACGAATAAAGTAGCGGCTGTTGTGAAAAGGGTTACGGAAGTATAAATCATATCACGGAACCAGATTCCGCCGGCTATTGCCAGCAACAGGCATACGCTTACAAAAATCTTTTCGGGAACAGGTTTCCAGTCCAGTTTAAAAAATTTATCCAGGCAGAAATAGGTAAAGACACAGGCAAAAGGAATGCAGAAAAAGAAGAGGATCTCTTCTACCGGGAGCCCGAACAGGCGCAGACCGATGAGGTAACGGTCGTTGAACCACCAAACCCCGGTTTTTGTGAACCATGCATCCCAGATGATGAATACCACTGCCACAAGGGCTGAAGCCTTCATGAATGCCCCGAAATGACGGCTGAACTTAATCTTATGATGAAAAGAGAAAATAAAGCAGATGATGATGGTGAAGAAATCAATCAGGAGATAGGTATACGGCAGCATGAACGGTTATTTGTTTTTGTTAAAATACATTTTGAAATACTTTACCGGTACCCAAAGAAAACCGAAGCACTCGCCCTCTTCCTTGCCGGTATGCTTATGGTGCTGTTTGTGGGCACGCCGGATCGCAAGGAGATAAGGATTTTCAGTATTCCTCAGGACCTTCAGCCGCTGATGGATAAAGATATCATGGACAAAGAAATAGGCCATGCCGTAGATCATGATCCCCAATCCTATATAAAACCAATGATTGATCCCGTTAACGGTCCCAAAATACATCAGTATGATGGTGGGAATGGCAAAGATGACGAAAAAATAATCATTTTTTTCGAGATGCCCTTCTGTACTATGGTCATGGTGATCCCGGTGCAGCGACCATAACCAGCCGTGCATGATATATTTGTGGATGACCCAGGTGAGGCCTTCCATGATAAAAAAAGTAGCTGCTACAATCAGAAAATTCATATAATAGGTTTAAAAAGGTAATACCCTTTATAAAAGGGAAGTTTTATACTGTACATAACAGCTCATCATCAGTGAGATTTTGGCGCCGTTGGAAATCCTGATCCTTTCACTCAGTATGGTGGTTGCCGATTTTCTTTTGATCTTTCTGAACAGGGAAATATAATACCGGTAAGCCAGGTATACCCCGAACCTTGAAGAAGGCGGAAGCATCTTTATGCCGATTAAAGCCTGCCTGAATTCCTCCTGTATCTCTTTTTCAATAGACAGCTTTGCGTTGTTGTCAAACCGTGAAAAATCCAGGTTGGGAAAATAACTCCTGCCCAGCGTATAATAGTCGTCCTTCATATCCCTCAGGAAGTTCACTTTCTGGAAAGCGGAACCCAGGATCATAGCGTAAGGCTTAAGCTTTTCATACTGCTCCTTATCTCCGTCCACAAAGATCTGCAGGCACATAAGTCCCACTACTTCGGCAGAACCCAGGATGTATTCTTTATACAGATCCGAATTATAATCGATCTTCTGCAGGTCCATTTCCATACTTCTCAGAAACTGAATGATCAGCTGGACATCAATATTGTACTCGTGTACGGTCTCCTGGAAAGAATGAAGAATGGGATTCAGGGAAATACCGTCCTCCAGAGCGCTGAATGTATCTTCCTTGAATTTCGTCAGCAGTCTTTCTTTGTTGTAGCCGTGGAAGCTGTCTACAATTTCATCTGCCAGTCTTACATAGCCGTAAATGGCATAGATCGGGTTTCTGATGGAAGCAGACAGTGCCAGGATGCCCAATGAAAAGCTCGTGCTGTACTGTTTTGTCGTCTCCTTACTGATGCGGTAAGAAAGATCATCAAAGAGTTGTTTCATATCAATTGATTTTTGTGATTTCGTGTGCCGCTATTTTCCCCGAGATAATGGACGGCGGCACGCCAGGCCCGGGCACGGTAAGTTGTCCCGTGTACAGAAGGTTTTTTATTTTTTTGTTTTTCAAAGATGGTTTAAGGACCGCAGTCTGGGAGAGCGTGTTGGCCAGGCCATAGGCATTTCCCTTATATGCGTTATAGTCTTCCTGGAAATCTTTTACGCAATAGCTTTTTTTGTAATCGATCTTAAGCAATAGATCAGTAGCACCTGTATGCTTTTCCAGTCTCAGGATCATTTCCATAAAGTAACGTTCCCGTATTTCTTCCGAATCCTCGATCCCGGGAGCTACCGGCATCAGCAAAAATACGTTTTCGCAGTTTTCCGGGGCTACGGAAGGATCGGTCTGTGAAGGACAGCAGGTATAAAACAGGGGTTTGGTGGGCCACTTTTTATCTCTGTAAATTTCGTCGGTATGCAGTTCAAGGTCATGCTCGAAAAACAGGGTATGGTGCTTCAGATTTGGGATCCTCTCTCTGAATCCCAGATAAAAAATAAGGCATGACGGAGCAAAGACCCGTTTTTCCCAGTAACCTTCAGTATAGTTCCGGTATTCTTCCGGCAGCAGCTTGGATTCGGTATGATGGTAATCTGAAGACGCAATGATGGCATCGAATTCCAGTTCTTCTCCATTCACCGTAACGGAAGAAGCCTGCTTGTTGCTGATATTGATCTTATCAACGCCTGCATCCGTATAAAACCGGGTACCCTGCTCTTCAGCCACTTCCTTCATAGCATCGATGATTTTTGCAAAACCGCCCATCGGATACCACGTCCCCAGCTTATATCCTCCGTAGTTCATCAGGCTGTATAATGCGGGAATGTCTTTCGGGGCCGCCCCGAGAAATATCACCGGGAATTCCATCAGCATAATCAGTCTGGGATGGCTGAAATATTTCCGTACGAAACGCTGGAAATTGGTCAGCAGATCCAGTTTGAAAGCACTTTTGGCAATTTTCGGCGACATGAATTCAAACCAGGAATGGCAGGGCTTGTTGACGAAATCTTTCATTCCCACTTCATATTTGTATTGGGCATCCTCCATGAATTCATCCAGCTTCTTACCGGCCCCGGTCTCCGTTTTTTCAAAGAGATCCCTCATTTCGCTATAAGTATGGGGAATATTCATGGTACCGTCTGAAAACACCATCTCAAATTGCGGGTCCAGAGGGACAAGGGTATAAAAATCGGAAGCTTTCCGGCCAAAATCCGTAAAGAAGGATTCAATGATATCAGGCATCCAGTACCAGCTCGGTCCCATATCAAAGGTATATCCGTTCTCCGTCCTGAAATGCCGTGCACGCCCTCCCAATTCTTTGTTTTTTTCAAATAGATGGACCTCATGTCCTTCCTTTGAGGCATAGGCCGCTGCAGATAATCCTGAAAACCCTGAACCGATAACCGCAATTTTTTTTCCCATAGTTAATTTTTAAATGAATATTCTTCATAGACCGTCGGAATCAGGTCTTTGGTTTTGATGTTCCGGGAAAAAATAGGGTAATGAAACCGGTCGAGTTTATTAAGGATGCGGATGAGGTCCATCTTCTCTTCCAGGGTCAGGTTTCCTGCCACAATATCCGTTGCTTTCCTGA
The DNA here is from genome assembly GCA_022701475.1 of Weeksellaceae bacterium. Taxonomy (GTDB): domain Bacteria; phylum Bacteroidota; class Bacteroidia; order Flavobacteriales; family Weeksellaceae; genus Chryseobacterium. Next base: position 6,030 of record JAKOOI010000297.1, on the reverse strand, counting down.
TGTTTTCCATCTGCCTGTCCAGTGCCGTTTTTCCCTCATCGGAAATACGGATGATTTTGTTTCTCCTGTCGAGTTCAGACTCCGTCTGGATAATCCAGCCCTGTTTCAGCAGCCGGGTTATGATGAGCATACCTGCAGGCTTTTCATGGATGTTTTTCTTAATAAGTTCCATTTTTGTCAGTTCGCCGAAAGCCTTTAACGTAATCAGGTAAATAAAATCTTCCTGGGTTGCAAATCCCGAATCTGAAATGGCAGACTTAGAATATGTTTTAGCATATCTGTTGAGATGTACAAGTAAAGTACTGATGGCGCTTTCGGGACTTCTGCCATTTTCTTTTCCTTCCCAATTAGGCTCAGCTAAAATTGTACCACGTTTCCTGTTTTCACTGTCGGCAATCCATTTTCTGAGCCCGGATATATCATCAGCGTATTTCCGGGAAGTATTTTCAGATTCAAACTCCTGTATCAGCTTTATGATATCCGTTACCTTACTGTAATCCATATTGTCATCATATTGGTAAACAAATATACTTTAATTTTTTAAAATAGTATATAAATAAACTTTTAATTTTTTTTGGCCTTAAGGAATTTAAGGCACGCATCTTGCAAGTCTACTGGTACACCAATAAAAAAAATATTATGAACAACGAAAAAACTGTATCAGTATTAAATGATCTGTTAAACATTACCAACGACAGAATTGAAGGATTCTCCAAAGTAGAAGACAAAGTATGGGAAAATCATTCAGCATTGAAAAATGATTATGATCAAATGGTGAGCGAGTCACAGAATATGAAGTCAGATCTGATCAGACTGATCAATGAGAAGGGAGGTGAAGCAGATAACACTACCACTACAGCAGGAGCCGTGCACAGAGCATGGATCGATATCAAAAATTCATTCACCGGAAATAAAGACGAATCTACACTGGAAAATGTAGCATTCGGAGAGAAAGCCGCGATCAAAGCTTACGAAGACGCATTGGAAAGCGGCGATTTATGTCCGGAAAGCTCTCAGGTAGTTTCAGACCACCTGCATCATCTGAGATCTTCTTACGCTAAGTTTGAAAACCTGGAAGCAGCTAAGTAAATCTTAGTCTTTCAGAAAATGAACAATACAGGAGGGAATCTTTATCAGGATTCCCTCTTTTTTGCTATGAATCAAGTAGCAACTAAGAAGACGGTATCATAGAAGCCCATTATTTATCTGTAAACTGAAATGTATCCTGAGCCTATCGGTTTATAATTTTGTCCGTCTTCTGAAACCGGTTCCTATTGGATAATGACATCGCAATTCTGTCATGTACAAATATTATTCTGAATGGCTGCAGCCCGGCCCGGGTGATTATTCGGTACCGAATTTCTTTACCCGTACCTTTTTTTCCCTGACTTTAATGACGAAGGGATCAGGTGAGGTTATTTTCCCCGCTTCTATCGATACTTCAGCACTGTTCCGTTCTGTATAGGTATTGGCGGGCAATGAATTTTCATTGAGCTCAATCCTGTATTTCCCGGATTCCAGGAAAGAAACAAATTCACCGTTGTCATCCGTCACCATCCGCTGGATCAGCCGGCTGTCTTTATAAATGTTAAAGATAATCCCGCCAGTTTTAGGTTCAAATTCCACCGCCGTCTTCGTATTAAATTCATAACCGATCTTTCCCTGAACGGTCCCGTTGCGGTGCAGGGGAATCTGCAAAGCAAACTGATGCCGGTTCAGATCGATTTCCGCCTCATCATAATACCAGCCTTTCTGTATGATCTGTTTCAGGGCATACTTTCCGTACGGAAGAGCTCTGTAACTCAGGCTTCCTTCCTTATCGGTACGGAATGATACGGAATTCAGCATCACCAGGTATTCTTCTGCCGGCAGGTCTCCCGTGTCATATACCCCGTTATTGTTGTTGTCATAAAATACGAAAGCAGTGATGCTTCCCTTTTTCCCCGGATCAGGGGTATTGGTTTTGAGATTCAGCGTGATGCCGGCCTCTACCGTCAGGAGGTTATTATTGCTGCTCAGAGAAGAATAATGAAACCAGGAAGTATTAAGGTAAATGCCGTACAGCTTCCCGGAATATTTCAGATTAACGAATCCGGAAGGGGATTTTCCGTAAAGGACATCATCCGTGTAGCTGACCCCTGAAGCCAGTGCCAGCTTCTGATCAAAAAAATTTTCACTTACAAATGCGGACACGGACAGCTTTTTGTAGGCCTGATCAGCACTGAAGATCCTTGAGAAGGCATATTCCGAAAGAAAATAACTTCCATACTGATACATAAAATTGGCATTCAGCCATTTATAACTGTAATTCCCAACTGTCTTCATCTGAAATCCGCTGCCCTTCCGATCCGGATACTCCACCCGCCCGGCTTCGATTCCCAGGACAGAGGAATGTTTTGTATCGGGGCTCGACCAGGTCATGTAGTCGGTAATCCGCTGGGCAGAAAGGCTCCTTTTCTCCTGACCGAGTGCCGTATCGAAAAAATTATTGTAGGTATTGGATTTTTCATCCTGGTACTGCAAACCAAGCGCAAAGCCTATCCTTCCGGTTTTCGGGAAATTAATCCCGGTATCCAGCCTAACGGTATTGGACCTGATATGATTATCGAAGAAATAATATTTCGGGGAAAAATCAGAAACCAGGACATTGCCGTAAAGCGTATGATCCTTAAAGATGTTCGCCGAGATATTCTGCTGGATCTGAAGCATTCCCCGTCTGTTCCCGGGATAATAATCCGTGCTGTAAAAATAGTTTCCGTTAAGATTGACTTTCCTGAGATTCCCGGAATACTGGGATTCTACAGCCAGTGAAGGTTTTGTAACATTGATTTCTTCATACCGGCTTAGCCCGCTGTATATTTTTGCACTCATGTTCCAGTCTTTGCCGAAAACATATTGCATATCTGTACCGACGAGATTATGGCTCGCCTTCTCATACGGGTCATTCCTGAAGACATAGGTAGCTGAAAAATTACGGGTAGCATTCTGCGCGCCCATGCTGCCCTTTGCGAAGAAGCCGTATCCATATTTCAGAAAAGAGTTTTGCTCTATAAGACTGAACGTCTGGTCTACAAAGCCTGCCTCAAGCCTTTTATCCTGATCTGCAGAGATCAGCGCATACGCTGCTCCCCTTCCGAAGAGTGACATTTCCATAATTTTGCTGATGTTCCCCAGGGTATATTCACTGCGGGAACGCCTGTAGGTAGCGTAGGTATTGGTAATGACGGGATCGCCCTGGTTGTTCAGCGTATATGCATTTCCTCTGATGAAGACGGAGCCCGACGGAAGGTTGAAGCCTCCGGAGCCCATCACCTGATACATATTGAGGTTCTCGCCCACCCGCCTGTAGGCAGCTGTAATGCTGTTTCGCCTGTAATCTGTCATTACCGTATTCTGCAGATCCTGGTACCGCTGCGATGAGGCGACATTCTGAACGGATACCGAAGCATTTCCGAAAATCTCTTTCTCGGGCTCACGGAATCCGGCAATGCTTACACTGAATCGGGAACTTCTTGCCAGCGGACCGGAAGGCATGAACCTGAAGATAAAAACAGAATCTTTCTGTACGGCCACACTGCCCTTTCTTTCCACAAAAATATTTTCCTGAGTAATTTCCGGAATTTTGAATACCACCGTTACATTCTGGCGTGTATTGCCAAGATTGGAAACCCTGGCCCTCACTTCTATGGAATCCCTCATATTACTGATGTACAATACCGGGTTTTCTGCCGTAATCCTCAGCAATGTATTTTCCACGACGGTAAAGGTGGCTGTTTTTGCGGAAATGAGCTTTTGATCCGCATCCGCAAGATCGAATTGTATTGTCTTTGCACCGGCAGTAGCCTGGTTGCTGACCACCATTTTTACCGGCAGGAATACCGTTTCACCCGGACCAAGCTCAGTTTCTATTCCGTTGAAAGAAGCCGGCCTGATGCCTTCCGGTGCATGAATACTGATTTTTCCTTTAAAAGGTTCCTGTGTATTATTTTTCAGGACAATGGTAAAATCCACGAGGTTCCGTTCAGCCATACCGGATTCACTGCGGACTTCCATCCCGATATCGGGAACGTGCTGTGCAGAGAGGATGATAAAGGCGAGCGGTATCAAAAAAACAGATGCTATTTTTCTGAGCAGTTCGTAGGACATGATGGATGTTTACTGTGGGGTTATCTCAAACTGTAAGGTGGTGGAATAATCTTCCGGCTTGGCGCTCATGAACCGCTGGTCATTGGCACTTGTGGAATAATTGATATCATAATAGGCATTGGAACCCTGGGTGTATCCTCCTTTGGCTGCCAGCTGCTGCCAGGAAGCAAGCGCTATGGGATACACCGAGGCGTTATTCCCGTTTACCGGAGCCAGCGAAAGCTTTACTGCATCCAGCGGAAGGGTATTTCCGGCCGCCGATGTAAAATTGTTCTGGAGCGATCTTATTTTGATCTGGTAATTGGTATTGCTGCGTACAGTAAGGGCATTTGAATACGAAACGTTTACGCCATTGGCATAATCGTTCCGGCTGTTGAATTCCAGGGATCCGTTTACTGCACTGGCAGAAAATTTCAGTGACATTTCGGGTACATCCGGCGGTGTCCCGGAAAGCGTACCGATCTGGAACTGGAAGACATGATCCATTCTTCCGATCACATTATTATACCGGTCGTAGGCCGTAAACTGCATGGGCGCCACAAAAGTGGTCCACGAAGGATAGTTGCCAAGGTAAGCGCCTCCGGCCAGCACCAGGCTGTACCGGAGCTGAAGGTTATAATAATATCCAAAAAAAAGAAACGGGAAATTATACATGGCCGCATTGGATTGCGGTACCAGAAAAATCTCCTGCCCTTCCTGCATCATGACATTCAGCGGCATCCCGATCTGTGAAATCGTAGGCACCGCATACGGATAGGCATTCCCGGAAGAGGATACCGGGCTGAAAGAAAGCTTGTTGGCCGGCAGCGTATAATTGCCGTCCGTAGAAGCCACCGGCTGTTTCAGCCTGACCGAAAGCCGCCAGTACGGAACATTCAGATACCCGTTGCCTGAAAAGCTGGCGGTATAGGCGTCGGGGATAGAACCGCCGCCGTAGGAACTTACCGGCATGTATCCGTTGATCCATGAACTGTAAGACACCTGTGACAGGCACTGAATCCACAAGCAGAGCAAAAGGATGAATGAAAATATCTTCCTGTTATTCATATACAAAGTTTAATTCACCCAGCTCAAGATTATCGCGGTCGCCATAATCAATCATAACCGAAGCGGTATATTTGCCTTTTTCAAGGCCGGCAGGCAACGGAATGCTGACTTCCCTTCTATTCCCCGGCATGGTGTAAAAAATAATGGCGTCCAGAGACGTCTTTTTACCGGTTTGGGTGTTGACAAGATCTGTCGTTATCTTGCCGTCTGCCCAGACATCACCCTGATTATCGAAGCTGAGATCAAGTGTTTTTCCTGCCTTTGCGTAGGCGAGATTCTGTATTTCGAGTTTTTTGTTTTTTGCAGACGGCAATTTGTGAAAAAGCTTGATTCCGGACCGGATGCTTACTTTTATACTGGTTCCTTTGCTGTCTACATCATCCACCGGATTCATCTGGCTTACATACAGCACGGCGGTATGAGCTGGATTTTTATCCGGTAATACGGAAGGGACGGTAATGGTGACATCAATATCCTTCCGCTGCCCCGGAGCAAGGGTAAAGTAATTGTCCTCTTTTTTTACGGATACCCAGCCGGCACATGAATTGGGAAGCGTATTGGCTGCAGACATGATATTTTCTCCCCGTCCGTTATACTCCCAGTCTCCTAAGCTCACGGCAAGATCAAGCGAGTTTTTGGTGCTGACATTGGTTACGGTGACCTTCTGGGTATTGCTGTTTCCAAGCCCGGATTCAAAGTAGAGCCTGGGCGGAGATACGGAAACACCGGTCTGGGCACTGAAATGGCCGCTGAAAAAAACCAGAATGTACAGGAAAATAAAAGGAAGTCTCTTCATTACAGAAATTTACTACTAAAATTACACAAAAAGTGTTACAA
>JAKOOI010000186.1 GCA_022701475.1 Weeksellaceae bacterium | reverse complement strand
ACGCTTGATGCAGGCCCGGGATTCAATGCCTATCTTTGGAGCACAGGCGCAACCACGCAATCCATTACCAATATTTCTCCCGGTCTTTATTCGGTTCAACTGAGAACCGGAACCTGTACCACAACACAGATCGTAAAGGTAAATCCTGCTCCTCAGCCTGTTATTGCCAGCATTGACATTAACAATACGACATTGACCGTAAATGTGACGGGAGGAAAATCCCCTTACCAGTATTCACTGGATGGAGTAAACTGGCAGGCTTCCAATGTATTTACCGGGCTTCCGAGAGGAGAAGCGGTAGTGTATGTAAAGGATTTTTATAACTGTACGGCAATTCATGTACAGGTTACCGTGCCGAATTTGATCAATGTTATTACGCCTAACGGAGACAACAAGAATGACGTCATCGATTATTCTGCTCTTGCGTATAAGAAGAATCTGGTATTCACCATCTATGACCGGTACGGAAATAAGCTGTACCAGGCGGACAAGCTCAGAAACTTTAAATGGGATGCTACCACCGGCGGTAAAAAAGTAGCTACCGGAACGTATTGGTATACCATCACCTGGAATGAAAATGACAAGAACGGTACCCTGACAAAATACAATGGCTGGATCCTGGTTAAAAATATACAATAAAATACAGTGAAAGATCATCCGGCTTCCGGATGGTCTTTTTATTTCGTATACGGGAGACTGTCTTAACGAAATGCGTTACCTGTTACAATCCGATACATTACACCGGACATCTTTTTTAAAAACTATATCAACTGTAAAACCTGTTAAATTTTGAAAACAACCTATAAACGTTATCAAATGAAAAAAAACTACCTATTATTACTTTTCATTCTTATTTGCGTTATTTCCAGTCCTGTTTCCGCACAGACCTATCAGCTTGCCGGAAATCCGGTAAGTACTACAGGATGGACCATGGTCTCACCTACCACTGTGAATACGGATTTTGTCCAGCTTACCCCGGATACCAATAACCAGTCCGGATCAATACGACTGAACGATCCCATCAACCTGAAATACTGCGATAAATGGAGGGTGGAATTCGATTTCAGAATGGATTCCAATCAGACGGCCAACGGTGACGGCCTTGCTTTCTGGTACCTTGCCAATCCACCGGTTGCCAGCGTCCTCGGTTCAGGCCTTGGGGTTTCACAGAATGCCATAGGCCTTGTAGTAGGATTCGACACATACAACAATACCACGACAGCAGTGATGAGTAAGGTACACGTTGGTTACGGACAGATTACAAATACAACCGATACCAACAATGTGGAATTCTTCAATACCCCCGGAAGCTCCTTTCATTCACCTGATATGAATACTTCCCTTCCTTTTCAGGGAACCAACTATAAACATGTAGAAGTAAATGCCCAGGTAGATCCCGCCGCTCCGGCTAACTGGATCATCAGGATCACCATCAACGGTACCCTGATCTGCAACCAGTCTTTTGCCCCTGCAGGAGCTGCCGCTGCCATGACCGTAGGATATTTCGGGTTCTCGGCCTCGACAGGAGGGAACCGGTCAAGACATTCCATTAAGAATGTAAAGGTTTTTGTTGACAAAGTCCCTTTGCTGACGGCTGCCATTACAAAAAACATCTGTCCTGAGGCTACCGGAATGGCTACCGTTGACCTTACCCAGCTCAATTCACAGCTCACGGCAAGCCCTTCCAGTTATAACTTCACTTATTACATTACCGGAAGCGGAACCCCGATTGCCAATCCGGCAAATTTCCAGTATAGTGCAGATACCAATATTTCAGTAGTCATCAAAGATCCTACTTCGGTATTATGTGATAATAATGACGCCACCATCGCCCTTAAAGTCGCGCCTGTTGTTACGACAACAGATGCACTGCTGAGAACCTGCTTCCTGGAAGCTACCCCGTCAAAAGGTATTTTTGACCTGACTACGGCCCCGGTAAGTACTGCTACCGGAATTACCAAGAAATATTACCCTTCCTTAACGGATGCCCAGAACCAGACCAATCCTATTATGGTTCCGAATCCCTATACCGCGCCTACAGGTGTCGTTTACATCAGGGTAACGAACAGTGCCGGATGTTTCAGTATTGCCAAAGTAAACCTGGAAGTCATTCCGCCTGTTTTTTCCACTATACTGGACGATAAGGTCATCTGTATGGAAAACAAAACCACCCTGGACGCAGGTCCCGGATTTACCAGCTACGAATGGAGCACCGGCGCTACCTCACAAACGATTACCAATGCAGGCGTAGGAACCTATTGGGTGAAACTGAAGAGCGGACAGTGCACCGTTACCCAATCCGTTAAAGTATATGCTGCCCAACAGCCTGTGATCTCCAGTGTGGATATTTCCAGCAACACCGTTACGGTTAATGTTAACGGAGGAACAGCGCCTTATAAATACTCTATTGACGGAATCAACTGGCAGGATTCCAGTGAATTCAAAAATGTACCGAGAGGAGATGTTAAGGTGTATGTAAGAGATGCTTACAACTGCGAGCCGATTACCGTTACTGTTGTGGTGCCTAACCTTATCAACGTTATCACACCGAACGGCGACGGCGTCAATGACGGCATCGATTATTCTGCGCTGGCTTCAAAACAAAACCTGGTATTCAGTGTATTCGACCGTTACGGGACACAGATGCACAGCGCCAGTAAACTGAACCGCTACAAATGGGACGGAACGGTAGGCGGAAGAAAAGTTCCTACCGGAAGCTACTGGTTTTCCGTTTCATGGAATGAAAACGATAAAAAGAGTACACCGGTAAAATATTCCGGCTGGATCCTGGTAAAAAACAGGGATTAACATAAATAACCATTCCATATATTTTTAAAAGGGATCACTTCAATATATTTTGGAGTGATCTTTTTTTGGGCCATACAACAGGAAGTATGATCATCCTGTCCTAATTTTGTCCCTTTCGGCCCGGTTAATTCGTATTCTATTCTTACATTTGTGATATGAATTATTTGGAGGCCTTGGGCAGAAGATATTCTGTAAAGAAATTTAACGGGGAAATTATTCCTCAAGAGATCCTCTACCCTATTCTGGAATCGGGAAAACTCTCGGCAAGTTCCCTGGGCCTTCAGCCCTATAAGATACTGGTGGTGGAAAGCAAAACAATGAAACAGAAGCTGATCCCTGCTTTCTATAATCCGTCACAGATCTCCACCTGCTCCCATCTGATTGTACTGGTTTCTAAAAAGATGCTCGAAGAAAACTATGTTGACGGATATTTCAGACATATTTCCGAAGTAAGGGGCGTGCCGGCTGAATCGCTGGATCCTTTCCGGAAAAGCATCAGCCAGCATATCGATCAGAAAAGCCGGGACGAGCTTTTTCACTGGGCGGAAAAACAATCCTATATTGTACTGGCCAACCTGATGTATGCTGCCGCTCTTGAAAATGTAGATACCTGCCCTATGGAAGGGTTTCGCCAGGACGTCATCGAGGAACTCCTGGAAACCGATCCTGAAACCGAGAAAGTCACCGTTACCCTTGCTTTGGGATACCGTTCGGAAGAAGATCATTTCCAATATCTGAAAAAAGTAAGGAAACCAAACGAAAAATTGTTTACATTTATTTAAATATTGAGATTGTACCTAAACTAAGCCTAATGATAAAAGCGGATGTATTAGTAATCGGTTCCGGAATTTCGGGACTTTCCTATGCCATTAAAATTTCGGAACAGCTTCCTGATGCAAAAATCATCATCGTTACCAAGTCCGACGAAGACGAGAGCAACACCAAATACGCCCAGGGCGGCCTTGCGGTAGTCACCGATTCCAAAAACGATAATTTCGACAAACATATAGAAGATACCATGCGTGCCGGAGACGGCGAAAACAAAAGGGATGTGGTGGAAATGGTCGTGAAGGAAGCACCGGCCAGATTCAATGAAATTGTGGAATGGGGTGCCAATTTTGATATGAAAAACGGCGAATTCGCCTTAGGCAGAGAAGGTGGTCATACCGAAAACAGGATTGTCCACCACAAAGACATCACCGGATTTGAAATTGAGAGGGCCTTGCTGGAAACCGCCAATAAGAGTGAAAACATTGAGATTCTGGATCATCATTATGTGATCGATATCATCACCCAGCACCACGTTCCGGGAAAAGAGCTTAATGAAGGAGACATCCACTGTTATGGTGCCTACATCCTGGATGAGAAATCAAAAAAAATCAAGAAAATCACCTCGAAGATAACGCTGGCTGCCACCGGAGGCGCCGGGCATGTCTATAAAAACACCACCAACCCGACGATTGCCACCGGCGACGGTATTGCTTTCGTTGCCCGCGCTAAGGGGAAGGTATCCAATATGCAGTATTACCAGTTCCATCCTACTGCCCTGTACAGCAAAATAGACGGCATGCTATTTCTGATTTCAGAGGCGGTACGCGGAGACGGGGCTAAGCTGAGAACCAAAAGAGGCGAAAAATTCATGCATAAATATGATGAGCGTGAGGAACTGGCTTCCCGCGATATCGTAGCACGGGCCATTGATGCGGAAATGAAAATCACCGGTGATGAATATGTAGGGCTCGACTGCCGCGACATGAGCCAGCAGAAATTCCTGGAACACTTTCCGAATATCTATAAAAAATGCAGGAAAGAAGGGATTGACCCTTTTACCCAGCTGATTCCCGTAGTTCCGGCCTGCCACTACCTGATGGGCGGTATCGAAGTGGACCGTGACGGGCAGTCTTCCATAAGGAACCTTTTTGCCGTAGGCGAATGTACCAATTCCGGGCTTCATGGTGCCAACCGGCTGGCTTCGAATTCCCTGCTGGAAGGCTTGGTATTCGGGCACAATGCTGCCATGAAAACCGTAGAGCTGCTCAATGAAAACCATTTTAACTTCGATGACCTGAAAGCGGTTCCGGAATGGAATGAAGAAGGCATGAAGATCATGGATGAAATGGTGATTGTTTCGTACCTCAGGAAACAGCTTCAGGAAATGATGAGCGACCTGGTAGGCATTGTGCGGAGCAACCGCCGTCTGAACATGGCCCTGCAGAAACACCAGGAGATTGCAGCAGCCGTAGATGAGATTTACCACTATTCCATTCTTTCGCCCCAGCTTTCCGAATTGAGAAACTTAACCACCGTAGCCCACCTCATCATTACCCAGTCTATGGAGATGACCGAGAACAAAGGCGCATTTTACAATAAAGATTTAGCTTAAAAAAGCATACAGGATATGAAAAGACCGGCCTATGTTACCGATAAATCATTAAAGCAGTTCATCAAAAATGCACTGGAAGAAGATATTCAGGATGGGGATCATTCTACGCTTTCCACCATACCTAAAGATTTGGAACAAAGCGCAAAGCTTCTGGTAAAACAGAACTGCATCCTGGCCGGTGTTGAACTGGCCGAAATTATTTTCACAGCCTTTGACAAAAACCTCAAAGTAGAAACCTTTGTAAAGGACGGTGATGCTGTGAAAACCGGAGATGTTGCCTTTATCGTAACAGGAAGCGCAAGGTCGATTCTTTCTACGGAAAGGCTGGTGCTGAACTGTATGCAGCGCATGAGCGGTATCGCTACCCTTACCCACGACTGGGATTCCAGATTGGTCGGAACCAAGACCAAGCTTTTGGATACCCGGAAAACCACCCCTAATTTCAGGGTCTGTGAAAAATGGGCCGTGGCCATCGGCGGCGGAACCAATCACCGGTACGGGTTGTATGACATGATCATGCTGAAAGACAACCATATCGACTATAACGGAAGCATTACCAATGCCGTAAAAATGGCAAAGGACTATATCAAAAAAAATAAGAAAAAGCTGAAGATCGAAGTGGAAACCCGCAACCTGGAGGAAGTGAAAGAAGCCATCAAAGCAAAGGTTGACAGGATTATGCTCGATAATATGGATACGGCTACCATGGCCAAAGCAGTACAGATGGTGAATGGTTCATGCGAAACCGAAGCTTCCGGCGGAATCACCCGGGATCAGCTGAAGGAAATTGCCTCCACAGGTGTCACTTACATCTCTGCAGGAGCCCTTACCCATTCTGCCGACAATATGGATTTGAGCCTCAAAGCAGTGAAATAAAGTTGAATTTTCAATAGTAATAATTATATTCTGTTAAAAAATCAATAATGTGATTTTTTTCATGTGAATTCTCAATTATTATTCAATGCATTGTAAATCAATTTATTAAATCTTATTAAGATTCAGTAAAAATTAACATAAAGTTAATATTAGTTAAAATTTATTTCCTCAATTTTGCAGAAAATTTAAATCTAACTATTACTAACGATTATGAAATTAATCAACAAATCAATGCTAACTGCGATAATCACCTTATCTACGGCTAGTGTTTATTATGCACAACAGGTTCAGGATACTGTAAATGATACAAGATCCAAAGACATTGAACAGGTTGTACTGACAGGAGTTGCTGACATTGCCAAAGACAGAAAGACTCCTGTAGCAGTTTCAACGATCAAGGAAGCTCAGATTGTTGAAAGATTAGGAAACCAGGAATTCCCTGAGATCCTAAATACAACTCCATCTGTGTATGCCACTAAAGGTGGTGGTGGATTTGGTGATGCATCTATCAGAATTAGAGGTTTTGGAAATGAGAACATTGCTGTCATGGTAAATGGTATGCCAGTGAATGATATGGAGAACGGAGCAG
>JAKOOI010000175.1 GCA_022701475.1 Weeksellaceae bacterium | reverse complement strand
GAGAGCCTACTTTCCAGCCGGGAACTGGACGCAGGAAGACGGTGATTTCGGGGTGATGATCGGAGTGGTCGGAAAATAACAGGAAACGACAACCTATTTTGGGTCAACAGGTGTATTGATTGCTGATTTTTCCGGTAATGGACCCAATCCGGGAACCTGACAAAAGCCTGAATATTGTACGAGATCAACCCGCTTATTTCTTTTTTTGATTTTTTCAACGCAAAGTTTTTGTTTCCGCATCCATCAGACAAGAGGCAGGAGGGGATCATCAAGCTGATCTGACGAAGCACAAGTGTGGACTGAATATCTGTGAGATATCCTGTTTCCAGCCGGATCCACGCGATCTTCAGGCAGGCCCGGAAACAGATCGGGATCAGGAATGCCAAATTGTCACATTCTCCTGAACGGTATTTTTTTTGAGAAACCAGAGGAAATAAAAACAAATCGTATTATGACTAAAGGAAATATCAATGTATCGGTGGAAAATATTTTTCCGCTCATCAAAAAGTTTCTGTACAGCGACCATGAAATATTCTTAAGGGAATTGATCTCCAATGCCACGGATGCTACCCTGAAGCTGAAACACCTGACCGGAATCGGGGAAGCCCGGGTAGAATACGGAAATCCGAAAATTGAAGTACAAGTAGATAAGGAGAACAAAACCCTGCGCATCATCGACCAGGGAATCGGGATGACTGGTGAAGAGGTAGAAAAGTACATCAACCAGGTGGCTTTTTCAGGAGCTGAGGAATTCCTTGAGAAATACAAAGACAGTGCGAAAGACTCCGGGATCATCGGCCATTTCGGACTTGGATTCTACTCTGCCTTTATGGTTGCGGAAAAGGTAGAAATCATTACAAAATCCTATAAAGATGAGCCGGCCGTACGATGGATCTGCGACGGAAGCCCCGAGTTTACCCTGGAAGAAACGGCAGACAAAAGCGACAGGGGAACTGAAATCATCCTTCATATCGCAGAGGATTCCACAGAATTCCTGGAGGAAAGCAAAATCCGTGAACTCCTGCTGAAATACAATAAGTTCATGCCGGTGCCGATCAAGTTCGGGACGAAAACCCATACACTGCCTTTGCCGGAGGATGCACCTGAAGATGCCGTGGCAGAAACGGAAGAAGTGGACAACATCATCAACAACCCTACGCCGGCCTGGACGATTGCCCCGAGCGAGCTCAACAATGAGGATTATATGAAGTTCTACCATGAGCTTTACCCGATGCAGTTTGAGGAACCTCTGTTCAACATCCACCTGAATGTAGACTACCCGTTCAACCTGACCGGTATCCTGTTCTTCCCGAAACTGAAGAACAACCTGAATATCGAGAAAGACAAGATCCAGCTGTACCAGAACCAGGTATTCGTAACGGATGAGGTAAAAGGCATCGTTCCGGATTTCCTGATGCTGCTCCGCGGGGTGATCGATTCCCCGGATATTCCGCTGAATGTTTCCCGGTCTTACCTGCAGGCTGACGGTGCCGTAAAAAAGATCTCTTCATACATCACCAAGAAAGTGGCCGACAAAATGGCTTCCCTCATCAATGAAAACCGTGAAGACTACGAACAGAAATGGAATGACATCAAAGTCGTGATCGAATACGGAATCGTAACTGAAGAAAAATTTGCCGAAAAGGCTGATAAATTCACGCTTTATCCTACTACCGACGGGAAGTATTTCCTGTGGAGTGAGCTGGAAGAGAAATTTAAGCCGACGCAGACTGACAAGGACGGCAAGCTGATTGTCCTGTATGCATCCGATGCCGATGCGCAGCACAGTTACATCCAGTCTGCGAAAGACAAGGGCTATGAAGTCCTGTTGCTGGACTCCCCGATTGTTCCCCACGTGATCCAGAAACTGGAATCCTCAAAAGAAAATATCTCTTTCGCCAGGGTGGATGCCGACCATATCAACAACCTGATCAAAAAGGACGAACCGGTGATTTCCAAACTGAACGATACCGAAAAGGAATCGCTGAAGAAAGAGGTGGAAGAATCCGTAAACGACAGCAAGTTCACCGTTCAGCTGGAAGACCTGGACAGCAGCGATGCGCCGTTCACCATTACCCAGCCGGAATTCATGAGAAGGATGAAAGACATGCAGGCTACCGGCGGCGGCGGCATGTTCGGCATGGGCGGCTTCCCGGAAATGTACAATCTGGTGGTGAACTCCAACAGCGAATTCGCAGGACAGATCCTGAAAACGGAAGATGCCGGTCAAAAAGCAAACTTAATCAAGCATGCTTTGGATCTCGCAAAACTGTCCCAGAACTTACTGAAAGGGAAAGAACTGACGGATTTTATACAGAGGAGCTATAAGCAACTGGAAAAGTAAAGGACTGTTTTATAAAAACCCCGGCAAAGCTCTGCTTTGCCGGGGTTTTTATGTTCTTACTGGTTTATCATTTTATCCATAGACGAAATAATTTTGTCAGAATTATCTTTCATTGCTTCCAGATGCTTTCCTGAATATTCAAAAAGCGCTTTGGGAAGGGAGGCTTTCGAATAGTTTTCAAATCCCTCTTCATAAGGTACATCTTTATCTTCCTTACTGTGGATGAAAAGTTTAGGCAGTCCTTCCGTGTCCTGTACATCTTCTTTGGCAGCATAAGGAGAAACAACATATCTGGAAATTATTTCTTTGTATTCCGGTTTGTAGTACATGGCAATATCGGTGAATGAAGAAAGGCTTCCGTCCATCACCAATCCGGCAATTTTATTTTTATTGTTCCGTGCCAGATGGGCAGCCACCTGCGAACCGATCGAGGCTCCGTAGAGGATTATCCTGGTACCCTTAACATCAGGCCTCCTGGTCACCGCATCGAAAAAAAACTGTCCGTCTTCTGCGATATTAAGATGGGTAGGCTTCCCGGTAGATTTTCCATAACCCCGAAAATCAACCATCACCACCTGATAACCTTTGTCTACGAGAGGCTTTGTCATAAACAGGTAGGAAGTAACGTTACCTCCGGCACCGTGAAAAAACAAAACGGTAGCTTTTATTTTTTGCGATTTTGGTTTTAAAATAACTCCGGTAATGGTGTCGTTCTTTACAGGAAGAGCAAAATCTTCATACGCAACATTTCCGATAGGATGAAGTATTTTGCCTGGCTTATAAAAATTGTTATCCTGTGCTTTACAAAAGCAGATCATCAGTAAAAAAAGTGCGGAAAAAAGAAGCTTTGTATTCATAGTGTATTATATATACCCCCAAAACTAAAGCGTAAAATTGTTTCCTGCCAAAAAAAGAGACCCAACCGTGATTCTCATCTACTGAACCGTATAAATTGCTTATAATTCTTCCAGGGGGTTCCAAAACAGGTTTTTGAAATTTTTAATTTTGCCGTTTTCCACAATGATGCCTTCTGCTTCCAGCCGCTTCTGAAATTCCGGGACTGAAAGAGCGCCTGAACTTGAAATGACGCGGTGGGCAGGAACATCTTTGGGACATCCGCCCATGGCTTTCCCTACGTGCCGTGAATGATTAGGATATCCTACTGCTTTGGCTATGGCTCCATAGCTTGTCACTTTTCCTTTGGGAATCAGCCTGGTAATTTCCCAGACCTGCTGTTTGAAAATTTCGTTCATCTGTAGGCTTTTTACTATAATTGTTCCGGATTCGGATCTGCTTTGCATTATTTTTGGAGCATTTCTCTTATCCATAGGTAGCTGATGGCAATTAGCTATTGGCTATTTGAAATCAGTATTTAAAAAAAGTCAGAAACATATTAAATTATTTCAGGTTCTTATTAAAACATAAAGTTATGAAAAAATCATTTTTCCGGGTACTTAACAAAATTAATAAAGCGGTTCTGCCTAAACTAAGCGGCAAAGATCCGAATTCGCTTACCTCGTTGCAGAAAGGAATTCTGGCGTACCGCTATTTTGTGCTGGTCAATTCACTGGATTGAAAACGCTGGTGAAAAGGAATTCACTCACCATATATTGCTATGAAAGGCTTTAATATTCCGGTGTTTTGATTTTTTATTTAAACTTAATCAAGTGAAAAACCGTATCTGTTGCCTATTGCAGTCATAAAAAACGCTCCGGTCTACGGAGCGTTTTCTATTATTAATTCAATTGAATGCTTAGGCGTTTTCCAGGATGTAGGAGAACATCAGCGGTGCACAGATGGTAGCATCACTTTCAACGATAAATTTCGGTGTGGTGATATCCAGCTTGCCCCAGGTAATCTTTTCATTCGGTACTGCTCCGGAATAAGAACCGTAAGAAGTAGTGGAATCGGAAATCTGGCAGAAATATGACCAGAACGGAATGTCATGCATTTCCATATCCTGGTACAGCATCGGTACTACGCAGATCGGAAAATCCCCGGCGATCCCTCCGCCGATCTGGAAGAAGCCTACTCCTTTTCCTGATGAATTTTTTGTATACCAGTCGGCCAGGTATGTCATATATTCAATTCCTGATTTCATCGTAGTGGCTTTCAGTTCGCCTTTGATACAATAGGAAGCAAAGATGTTCCCCATGGTGGAATCTTCCCATCCCGGAACCACGATCGGTAAATTCTTCTCTGCTGCGGCAATCATCCATGAATTTTCTCTCGGGATTTCGTAATACTGTTCCAATACCCCGGAAAGAATCATTTTATACATGAATTCATGGGGAAAATACCTTTCCCCTTTGGCTTCCGCATCTTTCCAGATCTCCACGATATGTTTCTGCAGCCTTCTGAATGCTTCTTCTTCAGGAATGCAGGTATCGGTTACCCTGTTCAGACCTCTTTCCAGCAGGTCCCACTCATCCTGAGCGGTAAGATCCCTGTAGTGAGGCACTCTTTCATAATGGGAATGCGCTACCAGGTTCATCAGGTCTTCCTCAAGATTGGCTCCGGTACATGAGATGAAGTCCACTTTATCCTGACGGACCATTTCGGCCAGGATTTTACCCAACTCGGCGGTAGACATGGCCCCTGCCAGAGTGATCATCATCTTTCCGCCCTCTTTCAGATGGGCTACATATCCTTTGGAAGCATCCACCAAAGCTGCTGCATTGAAGTGCAGGTAATACTTTTCTATGAATTCAGTTATCGGTTTGCTCATTTTTTTTAATTTGTGCAAAGATAAAACTTAAAAACGGAATGTAGCGGCTGCGCTTAAAGAAAGTCGGGTCAGTCCTTCCTTTTGGCCGTCTTCCAGCTGTATCGTCCGGCCGTTAGAGCTCACTTTGCTTAATGTTCCTCCTGAAAGCCCTAATTTTGGTCCGATCAAAAGGTTTTTAGTAATCTGGTACTGATAAGCGAAATCCAGTTCGGCACCGAATGTGGTTCCTTTTGCTTTTACCGTTCCTGTTTTTGAGGTATAGGTCATTGCTCCTAAAGCAGCGGACATAAAGAATTTATGCCTTGTTTCCTGAACATCATTGGTCAGGGTAAGTTCGGGACCATAAAAGTTGATGTTGTCTTTCGTAGTAATGTTGGCAGAAACAAAATGCCCCATACCATCCGATACGCTGAACCTGCCGTCTGTGGAGGCGCTGTAACCGGAATACTTAAAGCCAATGAGAAGTCCGGGCGTCACCTGATACCGCAGGGCTACGTCGAAGTTGACACCGCTTTTCAATCCTTTTATATATTCTTCCTGCTGCCTCGTAAGGTCTGGTGAGGTTTTGGCAAGCCTCCAGGCATACCCTACAGATGGTGAAATGGAAATTTTCTGGGCAAAGGAAACCGCTGAAACAGAGAGTATCCCTAATACGATGAGTTTTTTGATCATTAGTTCTGAAATTTGCTGCTAAAATAATACGAATTAATGAATTTCGCAGTACCGCAGACGAAATTTAAGCGTAAAAATGACAGGTTCCTGAAGTGTAAATCATGTTGTAAGGCCGGAAGAAGGAAGCATGACTCCGGAATCTTTTCTGATCCGTTAATACTTAAACTTCCGGTTTTCTTTTTTCTCAGACAGCTTCTTCTTGGTATCCAGCCTTTTCTGCTTCTGGCCTTTGGAAGGTTTGGTGGCAAAACGCTTCTTAGGAATGATCAGTGCCTGGTTTACCAGCTCAAGAATTTTTTCGACGGCTTTGTTTTTGTTGGCCAGCTGGGTCCTGCTTTCGGAAACGGTTAAAAAGAGAATTCCTTCTGCATTGATCCTGTTTTTTAATTTGGTTTGAATCAAGTCTTTCTGGTGATCGTTAAAAACCCCGGATTCCTGAATATCCCAAAGCACCGTTACCGAAGTTTCGACTTTATTGACATTCTGGCCCCCTGCCCCGCTGCTGCGGGAGGTTTTAAAGGTAAGTTCCCTGGTGAAATCTCTCATGGGGATTTTAATTTTTTTGGTGTAACATGTTTCTGAGCTCAGGCCGGTTCACTTTTCCATTGGGCGTCCTGGGAATTTTTTCAATGAAAATAACCTCTTTCGGCCTGTGGTACTTCTCCCGGTACTGAAC
>JAKOOI010000145.1 GCA_022701475.1 Weeksellaceae bacterium | reverse complement strand
ACACTATATTCTCTTGAAAAAAAGCTTACACCCAGAGAATCTAACGGATATTACATGCTAAAATCCTATCAATTACCAATAACACTTAATTTTGATTAATGAAAACAATTACCTTGATTTTTGGTGCCGCTTACGGAATGCTTTCCGTGATTCTGGGTGCATTCGGCGCACACGCTTTAAAGAAAATCTTATCGGTGGAAAGGCTGGAGAGCTTTGAAACCGGGGTAAGGTATCAGATGTACGCTGCCTTTTTCCTGTTGATTGCCGGCTATATCCTAAAGTTCGACACGTCTTCCCAGAAATGGATTTCCATCCTGATGATCGCAGGAACCATGCTGTTTTCATTCAGCATCTATGCCTTGAGCATGCAGGATTACCTGGGAATGAACCTGAAATTTTTAGGGCCGGTTACTCCGCTGGGAGGACTGCTGATGATCATCAGCTGGGCAATGCTGATTTTTTATTTTGCTAAAAACAGGATCTAGCAGGGAGCTGAGCTAAATTACAGCTGAAACAAAACATCAAAAAGTTCAGGTTTTTCCTGAACTTTTTTATTTACAGAGAAAAATTTTCCCGCATCCATTTCAGCTTATTAAAGCTTTTCAGGAATTTGGTGCGGATGGAGATGAATTTCTCCTGGGCTTCAATTACTTTATTTTCCCGCGAATTAATCAGGAAAAGGGAACTTTCCCCGTTACTGTATCTCGTTTCTTCGGCATTCAGAAGCCGGCGGTAATTCTGCAGGTTGCTTTCGGAAAGGCTGATCTGGGTATGGTAATTCAGGATTTCGTTTTTATAGTTTTCGATCTTTACGTCCAGCTCCCTTACTTTCACGTCCGTATCCAGTTCATTCTGGATCAGCTTTATTTTGGCCATCTGGTAATTGGCCCGTGCTTCCCGCTGAAAAACCGGGATTTCCAGCTTCAGGCCATATTGAAAATTATTATCAAACAGCGGCAGGTAATCGGCCCTGTAATTTTCCTTGTTGAAAAAGTTATAGGTAAAATCAATTTTGGGCAGGAAGCTCTGCCACTTCAGTCGTCTTTCGCTTTCCAGGATATTCTGTTTCTGGCGGTAGTACAGAACGGAAAAATGGGTGTTGAGCTGTCTGGAACCAATATCATTGATTAAGAATTCAAAATCTGTATAGGCAGGATTTTCCGACAGATCAGCAGCAGGGTAGATCATCGCCGGGAGTTCATAGAACTGCTGGTTTTCTTGCCATAAGAACAGCTGGAGCTGCTGGGTGCTTTTGACGAAGCTCAGGAAGGCATCCTGCTGCTGAAGTTCAAAACTCTGCAGCTGGGAAAGGGCCTCTATGGTATCGATAGCCGGCTTTTCCCCATATTCAAAGGTTTTTCTGGTCAGCTTTAGACGTTCCCTGTTGATATCTACAATTTCTGATTTCAATTTATAAATCTCGTAATTCTGCACCCATTCCCAATAGGTGTTTTCGGCTTCCAGCAACAGGTCGTTGGTTAAAACCGCCTGTTCTGCTTCGGTCATCTTCTGCGCAAATTTTGCCTGGTCGAGCATCGCCCTTCTCTTATCATAGAGCAGATTTTTTGCCAGGGGAACGGTAACGCCGAACTGGTACAGCCCGCCTCTGGTATCGCTCGGATTCAGCTTTTCACCGTCCAGGTAATTGTAGCTTCCGGTAACTTCAACTCCATACCAGGTGGGAATTTCCAGGGCTAAATTTCTTTGCTCGTAATATCGGGTCCCGTCAATATTCTTTTCTCCGAGCTTTCCTGCAAGAACCGGATCAAAATTTCCTCTTGCCCTCAGGATTTCAGCTTCCGCCATTTTATTCTGAAGACGGTATTTTAAGGCCAGCGGATGGTAGTTCTTCACGATTGAAATAAATTCATTTACGGACAGCTTGAGGGAATCCTGTGCAAAACCGGACTGGAAAAATAAAAAAATTAAAACAAAGAGTACTTTATTTATCTTTTTCATCTTTTGCTGATTTTGTATTCGTCACTTCATAATAATCCGGCGGGAAGCCGTTGATGTTCCGCCATAATTCGTACCAGATCGGGACATCGTTCAGGATGGCAATTCCTTGTACACCGGTTCCCATTTTTATTTTCGGCGGCCATCTTTTTTCATGCTTATCTTCGATCACCAATGCTTTGAAGAGGCCGTTCGGGCTGATGTTGCTTTCTACGGCAATCACTTTTCCGGCAAAGGTTCCGTAACTGGAATCGGGCCATCCGGAAAATACGATGGCCGGAAATCCGTCGAAGATGCACGTCACGCGCTGTCCTTCTTTTACCAGTGGGAGGTCCACCGGCTTGATGTAAATTTCCACTGCGTAATCCACTGTGGTCGGAACAATGGTTCCGATGTTTTCCCCGTCTTTCAGTACTTCCCCGATCCCGGCTTTGTTCAGCTGGACAATCTGCCCGTCCTGCGAGGCGATGATGAAATACAGGCCCTGTCTCGCTTTGTAGTTGGCTACCTGGTTCTGAAGCTTGGCTATATCGCCGTCGCTTCCCTCGATCTGTCCCATGCTCTGGAAACGTTCGCCTTCAATTTTGCTCAGTTTTTCCGTATAATCCTGGACCACCGAGTTCTGTTCAATCTGGGTATTGAGAATTTCCTGACGGGTCTGGGCCACTTTGTTTTCGGAAGCGGTTTTCTTGGCCACGGAATTCTGGTAGGAAATGCTCCGCTGCTGGAACTGCGTCAGCGAAACCAAACCTTCGTCATACATTTTTTTCTGCCGGGCAAACTGGTCTTCCGAAAGCTTCAGTTCATTTTTTGCAGCTTCAAGCTCCGCTTCTTCTCCGGTAAGTTTGTTGTTGAGCTGGCTTATTTTTATTTTCAGCTGATTCAGCTTCAGTTCCCTTGCAGCATTCAATGCCTGCAGCTGGTTCCTTGTCGTACCCACTTTGGCTTCATAATAATCCCGGACACCCTTTTTTGCCTGCACCTGTTCCTCGGTCCGCTGCACAAGAAGCGGATCCAGGTAGTCATCCTTAATCTCAGACAGCTGCATCAGAGTATCGCCTTTTTTTACGTAATCCCCGTTTTTTACATTCCATTTGATGATTCTTCCGGGAATCGGCGAGTTCAGCTGCTGGGGACGCTGCTCCTGATAAAGCGAGCTCACATTTCCTTTTATTTTGATATTCTGGGTCCATGGCAGAAAAAGCGTGACGACACCTGCCAGCAGGATGAAGAAAAACCATCTCTTTACCTTGGATTTTTTATGGATGCGGTATATTTTATCGAATGACTGTAGTTTCATTTTTTCTGAATTTTTAGGAAACAACCTTTACGGTTCCGTTATCGAGATGAAGATGTTGGTCTGCGCCCGCAATCAGGTACTTATCGGAAGAAACGATAACTACCGTAGCGCTTTTTTTAAGTTCATGAAGATGCTGAAGAAGCTTTCGCTGGAATTCTTCCGGCATTCCGGCCATCGGGTTTTCCAGCAGGATGAGCCTCTTTTCACCTAAAAGCGTGCGGAGCAGCAATATCTTTTTCCGGGAACTGAAGGTTACTTCGGAATCCGTTTCACTGATATCGGTATAGAAACCATTGCTGAAAAGGTGGGAAATGTTTTCAATGCCTATCTTTTCGGAAACCTGCAGGATGCTTTCGGTATCGCTCCGGGAATTCCCGAGCAGGATGTTTTCCAGTACGGTTCCCTGGATTACTTTCATATTTTCGAGATACAATCCGACCTGTGATCTGAAGAGCTGTTTATTTAAATTTTTCAGCGGAATTTTATCAAAGAGAATGGCTCCTGACGCCGGCTCGTAAAAACCGGAAAGCATATTCAGGAGAAGCGATTTTCCGGCTCCTGTATTTCCCGTGATGACGTTGAGGCTGTTGGGATGTATCTTGAAATTCAGATCGCCCAGGATCGGGTTGGCATCCTGAAAGGCAAAATTAACATCTTTGAATTCCACTTCTGTACCTTTGGATTTCTGGGAAAGCTCGATATCACCCTCGCTTTCTTCCTTCAGTTCGGTTACTTTGGTCAGTTTTGCGTAGGATGCAATTATGTCATAATAGCTTTCCAGGCTTATGATCAGCTTCTCTACAGCAGCCATGATGCTGAGCACCACAATTTCAGTAGCGATGAACGCTCCGATATTCAGCTGCTGATCGAGCATCAGGTAAGTTCCGATCACGAGCATAACCAGGGTAATGATCACTTTAAAGGCGATAATGGTCTTGTACTGGAACATCAGGACCCTGAAATGGGAAGTCCTGTGATCGAGGTATTCCGATACCCGCTCATCGGTTCCCTGAAGATGGGTTTCGTTTTCAGAATGCATTTTAAACGTTTTCACCGAGCCGGCAATATCTTCGATCCATGCCGCAGTATCGTATTTCTTATCGCTTTCTTCAATGCTGGATTTGATACCGCTCTCCATGGTGTATCTGAAGATGACCGCTACGGAAAGCACGACCAGGCCTCCGAAAGCCAGGAACCATACATGGTAGAAGGAAAGCAGCAGGATCCCGAAAACAATCTGTATCAGCGCCGTCGGGATTTCCAGGAGTATTTTTGAAATTCCCTTCTGTAGGTTCTGTACATCAAAAAAACGGTTCACCAGCTCCGGCAGATAGTATTTCCTCGATGAGGACAGGTCTACTTTGGGCAGCTTTTCAGTAAAAGCTATGGAAAATTCAACAAAGATCTTCTGCTGGATTTTTTCAATGATCTGGAGTACTTTCAGCCGGAAATGCCCGACAAAAAAAGTTCCGAGAACCACAAAAAAGATCAGAAGGTAAATGGAGGTTACCATCGTTGCTCCCATCACAAAGCTGATGATGGACTGTATGCCCAGAGGAATGCTCAGGGATACCAATCCGTTCAGAATTGCATAAAAATAAATATTGGTAACATCTCTTTTTTCTTTTGTGATGTATTTCAGGAGTTTTATCCCGTATTCATTTGCTGTTGCCGCCATTTTATTTATATAAGTAAGATGATTTTACATACCCTTTTCAGGGCCGTTGGGAGACGCCCTGATTTTATCTTATTAATAACCGGTAGTGTGTCTGGTGCAGATAACCGCAAACAGAATTTTTCTTCTGTTATTTTGGCAGATACAAATATAAACGATGCAATCCGTACTACCACAAAATAAAATTAGAATGCCATTAAAATCTGATTAGAATAGTGGACTTATTCTGTCGGAAAGTTTATTTTTGAGACCAGAATCAGGATAATTCCGCATCAGAATACCAGCGGGCTTTCCTATTCCGTTAAAAGTTCCGCAAATTTCTTTTTAAACCTAGTTCATTTTTATTAAATTTGTCAACCTTTAACTATTAAAATAAAATAATAAAAATAATATGAATCTTCACGAGTATCAATCAAAAGAGATTTTATCAAAGTATGGAGTGGCTATCCAACGCGGTTTCGTAGCAAACAACGTAGACGAAGCTGTAGCGGCTGCTGAAAAACTGACGGCTGAAACCGGAGCTCAGGGATGGGTGGTGAAGGCGCAGATCCACGCCGGCGGCCGTGGTAAAGGAGGCGGTGTAAAGTTCTCTCCGAATTTGGATAAGCTTAAGGAAAACGCTCAGAACATCATCGGAATGCAGCTGATCACGCCGCAGACTTCTGCTGAAGGGAAAAAAGTAAATTCCGTTTTGGTTGCAGAAGATGTGTATTATCCTGGGGAAACGGAAACGAAGGAATTTTACGTTTCCATCCTTTTAGACAGGGCAGAAGGTAAAAATACCGTAGTCTATTCTACCGAAGGAGGGATGGATATCGAGCATGTGGCTGAAGTAACGCCGCACCTGATCCATAAGGAAATCATTGACCCTACCTTAGGGCTGCAGGGATTCCAGGCAAGAAAAATCGCTTTCAACCTCGGCCTTGAAGGAAATGCTTTCAAAGAATTCACAAAATTCATCACTTCTTTATACAATGCTTATACGGGAATCGATGCTTCTCTTTTCGAGATCAATCCTGTGCTGAAAACTTCCGATAACAAAATTATCGCAGTAGATGCTAAAGTAACTTTGGATGATAACTCATTGTTCCGTCACAAAGACTTAGCTGAACTCAGAGATACGAGAGAAGAGGATCCGATGGACGTAGAAGCGGGTGAAGCCGGTCTTAACTTCGTGAAGCTGGACGGTAACGTAGCGTGTATGGTAAACGGAGCCGGTCTGGCGATGGCCACTATGGATATCATCAAATTATCAGGCGGTAACCCGGCCAATTTCCTGGACGTAGGCGGTACAGCCGATGCTGCAAGGGTACAGACCGCTTTCGGAATCATATTAAGGGACCCGAATGTAAAAGCCATCCTGATCAATATCTTCGGTGGTATCGTAAGATGCGACAGGGTAGCACAGGGGGTTGTAGATGCATACAAAGCAATGGGAAGCCTTCCTGTTCCTTTGATCGTAAGACTTCAGGGAACCAATGCCGTTGAAGCGAAAAAGTTAATTGACGAGTCAGGTCTTCCTGTACACTCAGCGATTACTTTGGAAGAAGCTGCTAATAAAGTGAAAGAAGTTTTATCATAAGCTTACACTTTAAACTATACAGAAACCGTTTCGTTCTGAAACGGTTTTTTTGTTGGATACCGTAAAGAGACCCGTTAAAATCAGTACTCTTTCTGACAGGAAAATACCTGAAAAATAATTCCATGTAAAATATTGGATTACGATCATGAAATCCGGACTGAAATTGTTAATTTTACCAACATGAGGGATGAAGGGGTATGTTTTATATATCCTTTCTTTTTTTTACTTACGAATTGTGGATGAGTGTATCGTCACATGATGTAGTTAAACCAATCACTTATTATATAATCATATTATGAAAAAAACTTTTATCATTTCGTGCTTTCTGATGGCGGCACAGGGTTTTGCCCAACAGAATTACTGGTCCAAACTTGGGGGCAACACTTCAGTCAGCCGGGAAAACCTTGCTCCCAGATGGACGACTCCAGACCGTTTTTCTCTCTATCAGCTGGATATTGAAAAACTGAAAGCAGACCTTAAAAAAGCACCGCAGCGTTTGTCAGGAAGTGAGAGCCTGGTAGTAAAATTTCCTGATGCAGATGGAAATATCAGAAGCTACATCGTACAGGAAGCATCTGTAATGGAATCTTCCTTACAGGCGCAATTCCCGGAAATCAGATCGTATATAGGCTGGGAGAAAAGCCATCCTGAAAATACCATCCGTTTCAGTATTACCCCGTCAACAGGAATTAATATTATGTATTTCGACGGGTGGGAAGTCAGTTACCTGGACAGCTATACCAGAGATCATTCTTCTTTCATCCTGTACAGGAGAAGTGACCTTCCAAAGAATGACCGACTCTTTGAATGCCATATAGAGGATGAGCTGGATCATATGAAAAACAGCGGGTCTGCCAGTAAGGCGCCCCTGGTTTCCGACGGGCTGTTCCGGACGTACAGGCTGGCTCTGTCTGCTACCGGCGAATATACAGCGTTTCACGGCGGGACAGTGGCAGCAGCGATGAATGCGATGGCCACCACCATGACCCGGGTCAACGGGATTTACGAGAAAACCATCTCCACCACTATGGTCATGATTGCCAATAACAGCAGTATCGTTTACACCAATGCGGCTACCGATCCTTTTACCAATGGTGATCCCGGGGAAATGATCGACGAAAACCAGGCGAATACCGATCAGGTGATCGGTTCCGGGAATTATGATATCGGGCACGTCTTCGGGACGAACAGCGGCGGTCTTGCCGGATTAGGTGTTGTCTGCATCGCCGGGAATAAGGCTTCGGGAGTTACAGGATCCGGGGCACCGGTGGGAGATCCTTTTGATATCGACTATGTCGCGCATGAAATCGGCCACCAGTTCGGGGCCAACCATTCCTTCAGGGCTGCTACAGGATCGTGTGCCGGGAATGCCAACAACGGGACCGCATATGAACCGGGAAGCGGAAGCACAATCATGGCCTATGCAGGCATCTGCGGTTCCAATAACAACGTACAGAACAACAGTGATGCTTACTTCCATGCTGCCAATGTGCTGGAAATGTATTCGGTGATACAGCGTGGAACAGACTGTTCAGTAAAAAACTCCAACAATAATCTTGTGCCAACGGCTGATGCAGGACCGGATTACATCATCCCGAAAGGAACCGCTTTTGTACTGACCGGTATCGGTACCGACCCGAACGGAGATCCGCTGACTTATCTGTGGGAACAGTATAACAATAATAACAATACGCAGCCACCCGTGGCAACGGCAACGGTAGGTCCGGTTTACCGTTCAAGGACTCCTACTTCATCGCCGTCGAGATATTTCCCGGTATTGAGTTCAGTGGTAGCCAATAATCTCGTTCCGAAATGGGAAGTTACCCCAGGTGTAGCCAGGAGCCTGAGCTTCTCCCTGGTCGTTAATGACAACAAGGCATCAGGAAACCAGGCAGCAAGAGACGTGATGGTGGTTACGGTTACCAATGACGGTCCTTTCACCGTGACTTCACAGGCTTCAAATACTTCCTATACGGGAAATACCTCTGTTCCGGTAACCTGGAATGTAGCTGGCACCAATACCGGCACCATCAATACCCAGAATGTGAGTATCCTGCTTTCCAAAAACGGAGGCCAGACTTTCGATACGGTGCTGGCGGCAAGTGTTCCGAATACCGGCTCAGCCAATGTTACACTGCCTAATGAAAATGTATCATCTGCCAGAATTATGGTAAAAGCAGTCAATAATATTTATTATGCATTGAACTCATCTGCCTTTTCCATTTCACAGAATGCGCTGTCAACAGCAGAGACGTCTGTAAAAAGTTTTTCAATTTATCCCAACCCGGCTCACGATGTCGTACACATCAGCCTGAAAAATGCTTCACAGAAAGCGGAGTATACCTTGTTTGATGCTTCCGGAAGATTAATCAGCAGGGGCGGTTTCAAAGGGGAAACAGATCTGAGAGTACATAATCTGGTGAACGGAAATTATATAATTTCTATTGTTCTCGAAAGCGGTGAAAAACTTTCGGAAAAACTGATCATTAAGAAATAAAAAAATGATATTTCTTAACGGAAAAAGCAGTCTCATGTGAGGCTGCTTTTTCCGTTAATGATCTTGATCGTTAATGCTATAAAAAAACCTGCTGTCTTTTTATTCCTGCCCAGCTGATGGTGCTGCAGATTCGGATAAAAACAGGTTATTGCTGATTGTTAGCCAGTGCTGATGCGCTTCCGTCTGCAATGCTGATGCTGGTAGGCGTTACCAGCTGGATACCGCTCTGATCCAGTTTTTCTTTAATCTTGAGGAATGCTTTGCTTTTCAGGACTCCCATATTGGCACCTACTGCCATCCAGAATTTTACCTGCAGTGTGAATACGCCCTGTTTCAGGTCTGTGAAAATAACCTCGGATGCTTCAGGACGGTCAATGTCATTCAGCTCCCCTAGGATCTCGGAAGCAATGACACGGGCTTTATTGATGTCCTGGTCTGCCGGTATTTCGAAATTAAGGATGATCTTCCGTTGCGGTGATGCACTGATGTTGGAAAAAGGAGCATTGAAGATGACCTGGTTCGGGATATACACTTTCTTTCCGTCGTCACTGATGATTTTGGTAGTCAGGAAACCGATTTCCATAACGGTTCCCGAATTATTCCCGATTGAAATATAGTCTCCTACTTTAAAGGCTTTATCGATACCGATAAGCATCCCTGAAAATATGCTGGAGACCAGGTCTTTCAATGCTACCCCGGCAATAACCCCGGCAACCCCCAGGCTTCCGATGAACTTCCACAGAAATCCGCTGAAACCCATGATTTCCAGGGTAATGAAAGTTCCGATAATCATAATCAGTGCCCTGAAAATGCTGATCATAGTGACCAGTGAACTTTCTTTTTTGCTTTTGGGAAAAAACTTGTGGAATAATCTAACTGCGCCTACACTAAGATATTTGCTGGTGAGAAGGAAAAAGGAGAATACCAGGATGCCTACAATAAGTTTCGGGGTAAGCTGGGCAAATTTAATGTACCAGTTTTCAAGTACACGGTAAACCACATCAATATAATTCTGACTGACTTTCTGCATGAATAGAGATTTTTTTTAAATAATGATATAATTTTTCAACAAATATTTTGCCAGTGTCATAAACTCTACTAAATTTGTAGACTAATAAGAACAAAATATGATGTCAGTTAAACTAGGAGATACGGCACCGGACTTTCAGGCGGAAACGTCTTTGGGAGATCTTAGATTTTATGAATACCTGGGTGATTCCTGGGGAATCCTTTTTTCCCATCCTGCAGATTATACACCGGTCTGCACCACGGAACTGGGCTATACTTCAAAGCTCAGATCGGAATTTGAAAAAAGAGGGACAAAAGTGATCGCTTTAAGCGTAGATGGAGTGGAAGATCACCAGAACTGGATCCGGGATATCAACGAAACCCAGGAAACGGAAGTGCAGTTTCCCATTATTGCAGATAAGGACAGGAAGATTTCAGAACTTTATGATTTCATTCATCCTAATGCTTCTGCAACGGCAACGGTACGCTCCTTACTGATTATTGATCCTGAAAAGAAAGTACGCCTGATCATTACCTATCCTGCTTCAACAGGAAGGAATTTCAATGAAATCCTTAGGGTTCTTGATTCTCTGCAGCTGGTGGATTCCCATAAAATTGCTACTCCGGTAAACTGGCAGGATGGAGATGACGTCATTGTGCCGCCTTCGGTTTCTACGGAAGATGCCAGAAAGATTTTCCCGAAAGGCGTAACCGAAGTAAAGCCGTATCTGAGATATACGCCTCAACCGAATACATGATTTATTTATTTGATTTTTTATAGTTTAGTTTTAATTTGAAAAGCGCATCGGAAGTTCTTCCGATGCGCTTTCTTTTGTAAAAATATATGTGAGTGTGAAGTGATTGCTTATTTTACATCGTTAACAACGTCTCTGCCTTTTGAAGTAGGAATAAAGATGCTGAAACCAACATTGAAAGTGATGTTCGAGTTAAGGCCTTCGCTTCCGAATCCTGCCTGTCCCTGATATTTTACCAAACCTTCAACACCGATGTTAGGTGTAATGAAGTAAGAGTATCCAGGACCTACACCGAAATCAAGACCGCTGGTAGAAATTCCGTTTTCAACAGAAGCTCCTCCAACCCCTAAATTTCCTTCGAAGAACCAACGTCCGTGGTTTAACAGGTTATCCACTCCTTTTTCTCCCGGAGAAAGATAATAACGTCCTAAACCTCCTACTGCATAATCAAATCTTGTAGGGCTTCCGTTAGTAACTTTGCTTACTCCTAAATTTACATAACCTCCGACAGCTACATTATCTTCAATAAAATATGCTGCTTTTGGCTGAATGGCAATGTTATATCCACCACCGGTATTTAATCCGAAGTTACTGGTTAAAAGGCTGCTTCCTACCATCCAGTTCCCTCTTTGGATCTGAGCATTTGCAGTTGTAGCCAAACCTGCTACAGCCAGTATTCCTGATAAAATTAATTTTTTCATAATTTATAATTTAATAGTTAATGCTTATCATTTGAGCTTTCAAAAAACAATAAATGTGCCATACTCTTCCTTGTTTAGTGAATTCAGGGAATAAAAAACTAATATTAAAGCAGGTTGTACAGGATTTCGTGGTATAATAATATGCGTTTCTTTATACCATTAGCAGAATCAACGCTACCACAAGACCGGCTGCGGTATATGCCATGCCGCGTTTGAATGCCTTGCTTTTCGGATTGAACATCCAGAAGCTGGAGATCACAAAAAAGAACAGGGCAATCCCGAAGAAAGTATTCAGCGGGGAAAGCGTTTCTTTAGACTGTGATTTGTGAAGTTTGGTCATTTTATCCAGAACAAAAGGCAGCTCTTTTTTTATGTATTTTGCTTCTCCGGTTGCCGTATTATAGGTTCCCTGTTTAAACACAAGAACCGGCCCTTCCGTTTTTTTTACTTCAAGGTTCTTGATCTTCAGTTCTTTACCCAGGTCTTTTTCAGAAAGGTTTCCGGCAATGACTTTATCATATTTTTTCTCATTTTTCAGAAAATCGGTATCCCTGTAAATCAGCAGGACGCCGCTTACTGCGTAGACAGCCATAATTCCGGCCAGGAAGTACCCGAGATAGCGGTGGGTAACCCGCATGAAACTCCGGGTGTCTTTAATCTTATCCATATCTTATCGTTTGTTTTATTTTTGTTTTAAAAGTTCAAAAGTGAAAGCCGTAAAAGTACAGCTCTCACTTTATATAAAATAGCCTTAAGGTATTTTCTTACAATTTATAAGTCAGGGTCACGTAATAATTTCTCGGCATAATAGGGTTTACGGAGTAATTTTCGTGAACATTATAGTTGACAGCATCAAATACATTTCCCGCTTTACCCTGTATCGTGAATTTTTTCCATTGGTATCCGATGCTCAGGTCAATGGTGGTAAA
>JAKOOI010000121.1 GCA_022701475.1 Weeksellaceae bacterium | reverse complement strand
CATATCATCACCCGGCAAAGGTTCAATTGATATCGATTATCAATACGATACTGCGCTCGAGGGTACTATGAATGATCCTTACAGTATTACAAAAGTTTCTCTGAAAAATAGCAATGGAGGGATTATTTCGCAATATGGTTTCGAATATGCTTTTCAGATAGAAAATAAAAGAACATTAACCCGAATTAACAAAATGGATTTAACCAATCCTGCAGGAAGTTCTCCGGAAGTCACTAAATTCCTTTATCAGGATTTCTATTTTACCAACTTGTCTGGAGCAGGCGCATGTACTGCGGCAGATCCTGCTCCCAATCCTTCCATAAGCACACTATACAAAGTGATTATGCCAACCGGAAGTATGGTAGAGTATAATTTTGAAGCCAATGAATATTATATAAATAAAAACATACCGAATTACGTAACACCGGGAACTTTTTCAGATCCTGAAGTTCAGTTCATTCAATCTTTTGAAGAATTGGATTTTAATGTTCCTAACGGCCAGACAAAAACCTATACTTTCCAGGTACCCGGAGAGCCGGATAAATTCAAAGCTATATATGTGGATTTTGAAGCTTCTAAATATTATCCACTCTATGGTCTTTCCGAACCTTATTCTAATGTCGAATATATATTGGATAATGATCCTAATCTTACCAACACTTGTTTTAGTTATAATGAAGAAGCATTGGAAGGTAAGACGTGGTCCTATAAAATGACATCTTTGAAACCAGGAGTCCATTCCGTAAAAATATATGGTACCGGAGGTTATGGAAAAATAAATTTTAAACATATCCTGAGCATCCCTATGCCATATAGAAATGCTGTGACAAATGATAAGAAACTTGGTATCCGTGTAAAAAACATCAAATATTATAATACGGAACTGGACTTTATTCCCCTGAAAACAGTAGCTTATGATTATAATGTGTTTACTGATTCCAACAGTTCCAGCGGCTACGGATTTTATCCTGAAATGGAAAGCAATTCCTTAAATTATATTCCTGTTATTCTATATAGGAATGTAAAAGTTACCAATGATGAAGATAACGGATATATAAAGTATTACTTTAAAAATCCCAGTGATTACCCTAAAATACCTTATACATATAATGGGCTGGAAACCAAGTTCTGGCCTTATTACAATATGACCAAGTCAGGAGTAATGCAGAAAAAAGAGGTGTTTAATAATCAAAATCAATTGGTTTCTTCTGTTGATTATGACTTTAGCTTTGAGACCTTAAGCCAGATGCCGGAAGTACCCGTTGAAGGAGGAGTCACTAAAAAAGCCTACATGAAAAGTTCAAAAGTCATTACCAAAGATTATACGGGAATAAGCAGGTTTGTAGAGAGTAAAGTGGAAACAGAGTTTAATCCGGTTAACTTTAAAGTGGCATCAGTAAAGGAAACATCTTCGGATGGAAATATTTCCGAAAAATTCGTCACCTACTCTGCAGGCTCTGCAGAGTATCAGAATCTTGACAATGCCTATATGAATGGCATTCCTCTGAAAACGGAAATCAGGAACAATGGAAAAACGGTTTCAAACACGGTGGTGAAGTATCAGAATCAAAACAATCTTTACCCTTCCTCTGTTATTAACATCAATCCGAATGATGGCAGCAATAAAACTGCCGTTACTTATGATGCGTACGATTCCAAAGGCAATGTAAAGCAGTTCACATCAGATCTTACTTCGGCCGGCTCCGGGAATTCCACCGTTATCATCTGGGGATATCACCAGACCTATCCCATCGCCAAAATAGAAGGCGCAAAGCTATTGGATATCGGTAACCTGGCTGATGAGATTGTCCAGAAGTCCGATACAGATACGGATCAGACATCAGAAACTATGCTGATCAATGCACTGGACAATTTCAGAACCCATACTGCCCTGAAAAACTTTGTGATTACCACCTATACTTATGATCCTTTAGTGGGCGCTACTACGGTAACACCTCCCAACGGGCTGAGAGAAATCTACAGGTATGACAGGAATGGAAGATTGACATCGGTAGTGGATGTTAACGGATACCTTATCAAAGATTACAAATACAACACAAAACCGCAGCTTTAATCATTATTAATTTGTACCAGTTATGAAAAAATTCATATCCATCCTGTTTTCTTTTGTAATGGTTCTGTTGCAGGCACAGAATCTCACCCATACGGAAAACTATATATACAGCAGGACCTATCTGGAACCTGTAACCTCAGAGCAGCCCAATGCGGCACAGATCCAGGGCGTTGAGTATTTTGACGGAATGGGAAGAACCGTTCAGAGTATCGCCATCAAGGCATCTCCTGACGGAAAAGATATTGTGGTCCCTTCCATATACGAACCTTCCGGAAAACAGACCAAAAGTTTCTTGCCCCTGCCTGTAGACACACAGAACGGGGCCTTTATAACAGGAATCGGGGAAAATGCCGTGAATGCTTATTACGGGGTGTCCAATGCCTATTCAGAAGTTTTGTATGAAAAGTCCCCTTTGGGAAGGGTTATGAAATCGGCTGCTCCGGGACCGGAATGGCAGATGAGCGGTACCCATACCCAGAAACTGGAATATCTTTCCAATGATGCCGGGGAAGTAAAAAGGTACAGCGCCGTCACCGCCTGGAACCCGTCTTCACAGATTAATGATGTTTCCCTTGCTGCAGCGCCGGATGATGCCTTTACC
>JAKOOI010000079.1 GCA_022701475.1 Weeksellaceae bacterium | reverse complement strand
CGGACCAGAGCCTGATTTTCACGGCACCGCTTTCGGATGTGGCTTTGATCAACGGTATGCTGCCGGCAAAACCGGTAACCGTTTCGGGCGCGGTACCGGATCCGCCTTTACAGCTGGGCGTGGAAATAGAGCAGTGGCTGAAACAGTCGGGCATAGAGCTGTCAGGAAAAGCAGTCACTTCTTCACGGCTCGAACTGGAAGGCCGTAAGATTCCTGATATGCCTGAAAAAAACATTATTTTCACCTACCGTTCACCGACGCTCGACAAGATCATCTACTGGTTTCTGAGGAAAAGCATCAACCTGTACGGCGAAACGCTGATCAAGACCCTGGGAAAAGAGAAAAAAGGGGATCCCGGTTTTAAAAGCGGCGTGGCGGTGCTGAAAGACTTCTGGAAATCAAAAGGAATCAATCCGTATATGATGAATTTTGCAGACGGAAGCGGGCTGTCACCACAGAATTACGTTTCGGCGAAAGCAGAAGTACAGGCCCTGCTGTATGCGAAGAAACAGCCGTGGTTTGAAGCCTATTATGAAGGTTTCCCTGTCCAGGACAACGGGCTGAAAATGAAAAGCGGGACCATGCGGGATACCAAATCCTTTGCCGGTTACCATACCTCGAAAGAAGGGAAAAAATATGTATTTTCCATCATCATCAACAATTATCAGGGCAGCGGCAGTACGGAACTGCAGAAAATCCTGAGCCTTTTAAAATAAACCGTCTTGAGAAAATCAATATTTGCCAGGCTGAACAACTGGATTATTTTCGTGCTGATGACCATTGTGGTGCTTACCATCGTGATTGCCTCTACCATCCTGATCAATTTCCTGAGAAAAGAAGAGATCAAAAGGGTGGACATCCTGGTCAATGCCCTGAAGTTCCAGCAAGAAATGAAAGACCCGAACCTGGAGGTGCAGGCACTGCTGTTGCAGATCTACAGTTCTAACAGTACCATCCCGGTCATCCTCCTGGATGAAAAAGACGGCATCATCGAACACAAGAACCTGCCGAAAGACGTAGAGAATGATCCTGAAAAGATCGTGGTCCTTGCCAAGAACATGGGCAAAAGCTATACGCCCATTGAAATCGAAATCGTTAAAGGCAACAAGCAGACGGTGTACTATGACAATTCCCCGCTGCTGAACAACCTCCGGTATTCGCCCTATATTTTAGGCTTTTTCATCCTCTGCTACTTTCTCTTCACTTTCTGGTTTTTCAGGACCATCAAAAAGACGGATGAAGGCTATCTCTGGGCCGGGCTTGCCAAAGAAACCGCGCACCAGATCGGAACCCCGTTATCCTCCATGATCGGCTGGATGGAGATCATGAAACTGGACGATCCGGATTCGGAAGGCGTCCATGAAATTGAAAAGGATATCGAAAGGCTGCGGACCATTTCCGAAAGGTTCTCCAAGATCGGTTCCGTGCCGGAGCTGAACGATACCGATTTCAACAAAACCATACAGGAAAATTACGATTACCTGAAGACCCGGATTTCCAGGAAAATCAACTTCGGCCTGCATCTTCCGGATCATCGTATTTCCGTTCCGCACAACCGCATCCTGATGAGCTGGGTCATTGAAAACCTGGTGAAAAACGCAGTGGATGCCATGAAGGGGGAAGGCTCTATTTCCATGTCGGTCTCGGAGCGCAACAAGAGCATTGTGGTGGAAGTGCAGGATACCGGAAGCGGAATGACCAAGCAGCAGGCCGGAAATGCTTTCAAGCCTGGATATTCTACCAAAAAACGGGGTTGGGGGCTTGGGCTGTCCCTTGCCAGGAGGGTGATACAGGAATACCATAACGGCGATATCAGGATCGCCCATACGGAAGTGGGCAAGGGGACCACCTTCAGGATCACGATCAGGAAAGGATAGGGCTTCCCTCAGGATAAACCTGTTCCGGACCGGACCGGGCGTTACCATAATATTTTATGATCATCCGGAAAACGGATTATTCCAAATAAATTGAATTCTGACGCAGACAGTTTTGTAAATGATTCCCGAAATGCGTATTTTCGCAACAGTTTATGAAAAAAGTAATCTTCATATCGGTATTGGGCCTGTTGGGCTGCAGCAAAAATACCCAGACGCATCCTCCCGTAGGCGGTGTGCTGAGCCGGAATGACCTTGAAGTTTCCCGGGAGCGGATGAAAAACCTCAATGCTCAGGAACGGAGCCAGATCCAGGAATGGATCAGCGGCCAGCCGGTGAAATTCTATCCGACCCAGCTGAATTACTGGGTCAGTACCGAAGGTTTCGACCAGCGGCAGCGGAGGCAGGACGATACCCCGATTTCCTATTCCTATGAGCTGTATGATTTCGACCAGACCAAAATCTATGACGAGCCTAAAGAAAGGAAAGACGCCCGCTTCGGGCATTTTGATGAGCTGAAAGCCGTGGAAGACGCCCTTCGCTTTATCCGTGACGGAGAAGAGGTTACCCTGCTGGTCCCTTCCGCGCTTGCCTACGGTACTTACGGAGACGAAAAGAAAATAGACAACGATATCCCGCTGATCATAAAATTAAAAGCATTATAATCCATGAAATTGTTTAACAAAAATACAATTCTTGCGGCAGCTGCTGTTTCGCTGATGAGTTGTACACCAATTTATAAGAAAATGAACGTAGACAAAGAAACTTACGAAGGTCTTAACGACGGGCTGTATGCCAACATTCAGACAACAAAAGGAAATCTGATTGTAAAATTTGAAGACAAGAAAGCACCGGTAACCGTGGCTAATTTTATCGGCCTCGCGGAAGGTAAAATCGATAACAAAGCCAAAGCGAAAGGCGTTCCTTACTATGACGGAACCATCTTCCACAGGGTGATCAAGGATTTCATGATCCAGGGAGGCGATCCCCAGGGAACAGGAATGGGCGATCCGGGATATAAATTCGAGGACGAGAGAAACGACCTGAAGCATACCGGAAAGGGCGTTCTTTCCATGGCCAACTCCGGACCGAATACCAACGGTTCCCAGTTCTTCATCACCGAAGTGGCCACCCCATGGCTGGACGGAAGACATACCATCTTCGGGAAAGTGGTGAAGGGCGAAGATGTGATCGATACGATTGCCAATGTGGAAAAAGGCCCTCAGGATAAGCCTAAAACGGATATCGTGCTGGAAAAAGTTTCCATCTTCAGCAAAGGGGACGAGTACAAAAATTACGATCCTGCAAAAACCTTTACGGAAGGAAAAGCAAAAATTGCAGAGCAAAACAAAGCTTTCTTAGCGAAAGAAGAAGCGGATAAGAAAAAAAAGGAAGACGAATTCAAAGCCAATCAGGAGAAAATGGTAGAAGACCTGAAAGCAGGGATGCAGAAAACCGAATCCGGCCTGTACTATAAAATCACCAAAACTGCTGACGGTAAAGCGCCGAAAGCAGGGGATAACGTATCCGTACACTATGCCGGGAAACTGGTAGACGGAACCGAATTCGATTCTTCTTTCAAGAGAAACGAGCCGATTGAAATCCCGATCGGGATGGGAAGAGTGATCAAAGGCTGGGACGAAGGGATCCTTCTGCTGAAAGAAGGCGAAACCGCTACCTTACTGATCCCGCCGGCAATGGGCTACGGTGCCAGCGGTGCCGGAGGCGTTATTCCGCCGAATGCATGGCTGGTATTTGATGTGGAACTGGTGAAAGTGAAATAATCATACCTCGATATACAACAGAAAGCCGTCCGCAGGGACGGCTTTTTTTATTCCTTAAGGACCGGCAGTGTAACAAACTTCCTGTACAGTGCGACTGATTTTAACAGCGCAGGACGGCAGTGAGGCAATACTGAAAGGAATACCTGGCAATGATGATCAATCCAAACCTAATATCAGATATGCAGAAACCAATGAAAACGAAATCATTTTTATTACTGTTCCTTATGGTCTCCGTTTTTGCCTTTTCACAGGCGAAAGCCAATCCGGAGGACGCCGCCATTAAAAAATCGCTGGTTTATTTTGTAAACAGTATTAAGGATAAAAAGATAGAGCAGGGCGTCAGCTGTATCTATCCCAAATTCTTTACAGTAGTTCCGAGAGACCAGATGATACAGCTCCTGAACATGACCTATAACAACCCGTTCATGAAGATTGATATGAGTGAAGTGAAGGTAGGAAACAACGGGAAGCCGCAGCAGATCGGCGGGGAATATTTCTCGATAGTTCCTTACTCCATGAAGCTGAAATGCAATGTCGGTTCCATGAACGATGAGATGAAAAAGAAAATCAACGGTCTGCTGGTCAGTAAGTACGGAAAGAACAATGTGAAATCTTCTGCCGGAGAAGGTTCTTTCCTGATCAATGCAGGAATGCGGGCCTGTGCCGTTTCCCGCGACCGGAAAACCTGGAAATTCGTGATTCTTGAAAAGGAATACAAACCGCAGCTCGTAAAAGTTCTGCCGAAACAGATCCTGGATGAGATTTAGCGTAAGTAGCTGATAGCAGTCAGCTTTTTGCTATTGGCTTTACAATCATAATTTTGAGATTCGAAAATATGCTATTAAATTATTTTAAATACTTATATTTTCACGCTGGAACCATTCCGTTCAGGCATCCGGCATCATTATTTTCCACATAGGCCGGCGAGTATGAATGTCAAAAGCAATACCCGGTGGGACAGCGGAAATACAATGGGGTTTGCAGCACTCGATCCTGTTTCGGCAGACTCATCAACGGGCCGGGATCTTATTCGGGTTGCATGCCAATACAGCAGCTGTAGACAGGTTCATATAAAAACCTTATTTTCGCATAAAATTTGTCAATGAAAAAGCTTCTCTGTGCCGTTCTTTTCTATTCCGCCGTTCTTGTTACTGCACAGGGAAAAAAGTTTTACGAAAAAGGGGAAGTGGAGTTTCAGCAAAAGGTAGAACGTATCAATATGAGGTTTGAAAATAATCTGCCTTTTGTAAAAGTAACCATCAGAAACAAAACCTATACTTTTCTTTTTGATTCCGGGGCGCCTACCGTGATTTCCCAGGCTATTTTCAGGGAGCTGAATCTGAAGAAGAAATACCGGAGGTCCGTGGGAGATTCCAATAAAAACACACAGGAACAGATCTTTACCGAGCTTCCTGAAATGAAAGTGGACCAGGTAACATTCAGGAATACCGGTACCGTTGTGCTGGATCTGGATGCCGATGAGCTCCGCTGCCTGCGGGTGGACGGGATCATCGGTGCCAATCAGATGGCGGGACTGGTATGGAAAGTTGATTATACTGAAAACCGGCTTGAAGTGGCAAAAGATATTTCAGGATTCGATCTCCGCGGATTCGATCTGGTGATCCCTTTCGAGACAAGAACACAGAAGACGCCGCTGATTAAAATCCGTATGCTCGATAAAGATTTTCCATTTACTTTCGATACCGGATTTTCCGGAAGGCTTGAACTCACGGAAGCTGATTTTGATCCCGGAAAGGTACAGCGTTCCGTAAAAACCTCAGGAACCCATTCAACCGGTGCTTTCGGAACGGCTAAACCGGCGGAAGGATATATCTTCCGGGCGGAGACTACAGGCCTCGGCAACAGCGTTCTTAAAGGGGAAATTGTTTCTACCGGAAGCATGAACCTGATAGGAAACGAATTTTTCAGGGATTTTACTTTTATCATGGATTGGAAAAACCGCCGGATTTATATGAAACGCGTGAGGACTGTGCCGGCA
>JAKOOI010000284.1 GCA_022701475.1 Weeksellaceae bacterium | reverse complement strand
ATGGAAAAACCTGCTCGACAATGCCGATGTGCTGATCAATCTTGCCGGAAAATCCGTCGACTGCCGGTATACGCAAAAAAACAAAAAAGAAATCTACGACTCCAGGATAAGCAGTACAAAAGTTCTGCAGCAGGCCGTTGATGAGTGCAGGTCTAAACCTAAAATATGGCTGAATGCCAGTTCGGCAACCATTTACATTCATTCCGAAACCCATCTGAATACCGAAGAAGACGGAATCATCGGCGACGACTTTTCCATGAACATCTGTAAAAGCTGGGAACAGGAATATTTTAAAACAACCACTGAAAAGGTTAGAAAAGTGGCTTTAAGAACCTCCATTGTTTTAGGAAACAACGGCGGAGCTTTCCCCAAACTGAAAATACTTACGAAATCCGGGCTGGGCGGAAAGCAGGGCCGGGGAAACCAGAACGTAAGCTGGATTCACATCGGAGATTTCTGCAAAGCGGTGGAGCACATCATAGACAATGAGAATATGTCAGGTCCGGTTAATGTAACGGCTCCGGCTCCGATGTCCAACGAAAAATTTATGACAGCGCTGAGACGGAAAATGAAAATCCCATTCGGTTTCGATGCTGCTGTATGGCAACTGGAAATTGCTTCCGTATTGTTGCGGACCGAAACGGAGCTTTTGTTAAAAAGCCGGAATGTCTATCCTGGAAAACTGGTAAAGAGCGGTTTTGGGTTTGCTTACCCCAAACTTGAAAC
This sequence comes from Weeksellaceae bacterium, assembly GCA_022701475.1. Lineage (GTDB taxonomy): Bacteria > Bacteroidota > Bacteroidia > Flavobacteriales > Weeksellaceae > Chryseobacterium. The sequence goes on along the minus strand of JAKOOI010000284.1, from coordinate 2,022 downwards.
GGCACTGGATGATCTGATCTGATTTTAACATGATCCGAATAATTTCAGAGCCTGTAGATTACAATTGGGAGGCGTATTTATCTTACCTTTTGTTTTTGAATACATTTTTGCAAACCAAGTGGATTTATTGCCATTTCAATCTGCACTGATGAACAATCGTAAGAAGGACGGCTTCAAAAATCCCTGCCTGAAAATTCCTTGATTTTTCAAGTACTTTCGAACTTCTGAAACCGTCTTTTTAATGGATTAATTCATATTTATTCTTCAGCAGAATCCACTCTCTTCAGATAGTCAAGAACAGCTTTCAGCACAGCTTCCGGGTTTTCTTCAAACATATAATGCCCGGTATCCGCCAGATGAACCAGCTCATACTGCTCAGCAGCCGAAGGAAGCGCATACTGATAAAATCCGTAGGATACATTGCTGGCAATCCCCAGTACTGGCATACTGAGTTTCCGGTAGCTTCGGGCATCTTCGATATCCTGATGAAAAGCCTGGTACCAGGCGTTGGAAGCCCGGATGCGTTCGGGCTGATTGTAAACCGCTGCATATACTTCTTTCTCAAAATCTGAAATTTTGCCTTCATCGGTCATCACGTAATGAAAGAGCCAGTCCAGGAGATACCGGAAACGGCCTTCCAGCAACTGTTCGGGGAGTCCTTTAATCTGGTTGAAACCCATCCACCAGGTGTACGGCTGCTCGGGATTGATTTTTTCGCCGAAAGTACCCGGAGCAGGAATCAATGGCATCTGCAGCATTCCTTCGCTGGGATGAAGTCCGTCGGCAAGGATCAGGCCGCGTACTGATTCAGGAAAATTGTACGCCAGGCTCATCGCTACCATGCCACCGATGTCGTGACCCAAGATAAAGGCCTGCTCCAAACCGAGCTGTAGCATCAGTTCATGGATATCTGCAGCCATGGTCTTCTTATCATAACCGGATAAAGGCGTTGCAGAACTGCCCATTCCCCGGATATCAACGACGATCACCCGGTAGTTTTCAGCCAGCGACAGGGCAATGTTGCGGTAAGAGTACCAGGTTTGCGGCCATCCGGGCAGGCAGATTATGGGAATGCCTGTGCCTCCGTCTACATAATGCAGTGAAGTGCCGTTTACATCAATAATATGGTTCGTGAATCCGTTCCAGTCCCGGATCAGAGATTCGTCGGTATATTGGTTTTCCATAAAGTTTCTATTTGAAATTGTTTGATTTCTAGTTTATAAATTGCTGATAACAATTAGCTTCCTGTTATTGGCTTTTCAATCAGAGTTTTAAAATTAAAAAATATAGTATTAAATTATTTCACGCATCTAAGTCAGGCAGGTTAAAACAAATCAGGATAGATAATCCATAAGAGAATTCATTAACTTTCAGACGCAAAGGCGGATTGTTTTTACGGCTATTTTTAAGATGAGTCAAGGCAAAGCCGCTGATAAAGCAGACTTGTTTTTCGCACGCTTCATCAGATCAGCCTGCTGATCTCTCCTTTGCCTCCTCAGATGATACATCATAAAAAGTAAGCTTTGCGTTAAAAGAAAGGCTTAACAGGAACTTTCGTCAGACTTTCCTGTATATCCGGGTCAGATCTATCATTGATGATTGATAATGACCTGCTACTACAAATGAAAAAATCAGATGGATGGATTTTATTGATTATTGTTACAGTTTAACAAAGGTAAAGAGCTGTCGGTTGAGTTAAAATACTTATTGCAAAGCTTCCTCAGCAGTCTGCCAGGAGAGATCTGGGTACCGTCCGTTATCCGGTTCATCATGATGGGCAGCGAACATGCTGTACAGGTACTGCATTTGCTGCCACGCCGGATACAGTTCACGTTCCCCTTCAGGATGGGCTTTTCTAACTTTCTCAATTGTTTCTTTAAACTGGTCAAGTGTTCCTTGATTCTCCATACGGAAGGGGGTACCGAATACTTTTTCGCTCACCGGCACAAAATCTTCAGGGCTTAGCCGGAAGCCGGCAATCCGAAGGAATCTAGGAGCCGTGTCGTCCAATGCAGCGGCGGC
>JAKOOI010000065.1 GCA_022701475.1 Weeksellaceae bacterium | reverse complement strand
GGTCTTTTGCCGTTAGGAGTTATAAACTCTTGCCATGAATTTCATTACCTGCTGCAAGCCTCTTTTCTTTTCTGCCTCTTCGGTCTTTTACCTGCCCAGCAGCAGATTTTTCAGACTTTTCCGGATCGGGAACACCGGATCGGGCAGCATTTCCCGATTGAGGAATACAAAGACGGAACCGGTAAAAATTTCAGCCCTGAAGCATTGCAGGGCAAAAACACCCTCATTAACTTCTGGTCTACCACCTGTATGCCCTGCATCAAGGAGCTTCCGTATCTTAATCAGCTGCAGGAAAAGGCAGGCAACCAGGCAAATTTCATTGCTATTACCTATGAGCCGGGAGAAAAAGCATCAGGCTTTCTGAAAAACTATCCTTTTTCTTTTCAACAGGTTACGGATGCGGAAAAACAACTGAAAACCTATTTTCCGATACTCCGGAATCCCGTGAATTTCATTATTGATAAAAATGGCAATATTAAAGAGATTACAGGGGTAATTGATGAATCAAAGATGGGAATCATAGCCGCCATCCTGAATCAATGATTACAAAATATCCAGCCAGTCGTCTGCCAGCCGTTTGATTTTACGGGTTTCCTTATCGATCAGCACCCAGAGCGTCTCTGAGTCTACCACCAGCTGATTATTACAGTAAAATTCAACTTTCCTGGGCTGCCTGATGCCGTCGGGTGCCTTGGGGTAGGTTTTTATCATCAGCTCATCGCCCAGGTACACCTGCTTTTTATACCGGATGTGATGGTCAAGGAGCATCCAGATGTCATCAGGATACTGCGTCTTCCCTTTTACCAAGTCCCAGTGCTCGCCGGCAATTTCTTCCACCCAATGCACATACTGTACGTTATTGACGTGATTGTTGCCGTCAATATGCTGTTCCGTTACCGTTACCTGCTTTTCATAAATCAATCCCATCTTCAAATATAAAAATTTAAAATCATTCCTGTTTACCAGGCAGTGCAGTCTGCATACGGATGCCCGGCGTTGACAGGCCTTGCTGAAATGAGCTGTAAGAGCTGTAAATCGTTGAACTCATTCCTATGCCGGTATTTATAAAATTAATAACTTTAGCCGTAAATGCACACAGATGATACTGGATATCTTATTTCCCAACCGCTGTCTTTCCTGCAACAGGATTATAGAAAACGACCTTCTGGTCTGCAACCTGTGCTTCGGTAAGATTCACTTTGCCCATTTCGGCCTGGCGGGCAATGACCTCCTTGAGCAGAGATGCCGTCTGCTGTTTCCTGCCGAAAATACATTTGCCCTGATGCAGTTTGAACAGGAAAACCTGAGCCGCAAGATCATCCATGAACTCAAATACAAAGGCCGTGAAAAAACAGGAAAGATCCTTGCAGAATGGACAACCGCGCAACTGGATTTCAAGGATAAGAAACCGGACCTGATGGTGAGTGTCCCGCTTCATCCCAAAAAAACAAAGGAAAGAGGCTACAACCAGCTGCATCTCTTCACCGAATGCCTTTCTGCATTTTACGGAATCCCGTATGATCATCACCTGCTCCGGCGGAACCATTACTCCAAAGCCCAGGCCCTGAAAGACAAACAGCACCGCCTGCAATCCCGTAACCCTTTCTCCGTGACCGGAAATATCTCAGGAAAACACATCCTGCTGATTGACGATGTATTCACCACCGGCAATACCCTGGCTTCCATTGCCGGGGAAATTTTGAAAGCCGGAGACAACAGGATCAGCATCCTGGTGATGGCAGTGGATGTGTAGGATCTACAGATTCAGGATTTAAAATTCAGGATTCAAAGTTCAGAGCCCGGGCTTCAAAATTCAAAATGTAAAGAGCCTGAGTCTTTCAGTTCCGGGTTACCGCTGAAGTTTTTCCCCGTAGCTCAGGTCACCGGCATCGCCCAGTCCAGGGCTGATGTAGCCTTTGGAAGTCAGATTTTCATCGATGGCCCCTACCCAGATTTTTGCTTCCGGATACGCTTGCGCGATGGTTTCCACGCCTTGCCGGGAAGCAATGGCTGCCACGATATGCAGCTGTGAAGGTTTCCCGTTGGTTAATAAATCCTTGATCGCTTCGATCAGGGAGGCTCCGGTAGCGAGCATCGGATCAGCCACGATCAACGGCCGGCCTCCGATATCCGGACAGGTAAGATAATCCTGCTTGATGGAAAAATAGTCATTGGCATCATGCTTACGGTAAGCGGCTACGAATCCGCAGTCTGCCTTGTCGAGATAGTTCAGGATCCCTTCAAACAGCGGAACCCCGGCACGCAGGATGGTGGTAATGACAGGCTGTACGGCAATTTCCTTCACCTTAATGGTATCGAGTGGAGTCTGTATTTCAATTTCCTTCTGCTCCAGGCTTTTGCTGATTTCAAAAGCGGCAATTTCACCGATCCTTTCCATATTTCTCCGGAACCGCATCCGGTCGTGCTGCACTTCAACGTTGCGGAGTTCGTTGATCCAGGAATTCACCAGTGAAAACTGGTCTGATAATACAACGGTATTCATGATTCTGAAAGCTTTATCTAAATTATACGGTCTGTTGTGTGGGTAAGAATAAAATCCCTCTCAGAAAACCTGAAAGGGATGATGTTTTATTTTTGTCTGAAGTACACTTCGATCGGAACCCCGGTAAACCCGAATTGTTTTCTCAGCTGGTTTTCCGTAAACCTTTTGTACGGTTCTTTTACATACTGCGGCAGGTTGCAGAAGAATACGAACTGCGGGGACGGCGTCGGAAGCTGTACACAATATTTAATTTTAATGTATTTCCCTTTGTTTGCCGGCGGCGGTGTCCCTTCAAAGATAGGAAGCATCACCTCATTCAGCTTTGAAGTCTTGATTTTCTTTTTACGGTCCTCGTACACCTCCATGGCCACTTCCACCGCCTTCAGGATTCTTTGCTTGGTCAGTGCCGAAACAAACAGGATCGGGATGTCGTTGAACTGGCCGATCTTATCCTTGATGTGTTTTTCGAAATCACGCATGGTGTTGGTCTGCTTGTCTTCAATAAGATCCCATTTATTTACCAGGATGACAATTCCTTTTCTGTTTTTCTGGGCCAGACCGAAGATGTTCATATCCTGGGATTCCCAGCCCTGGGTGGCATCCACCATGATGATCACCACATCTGAGAATTCGATGGAACGGATGGAACGCATCACGGAATAAAATTCCAGGTCTTCGGAAACTTTGGACTTCCTTCTCATCCCGGCCGTATCCACCAGTACGAATTCATGTCCGAATTTATTGTACAGGGTCTGGATGCTGTCCCTGGTGGTTCCGGCGATATCCGTTACGATATTCCGCTCCACATCCAGCAAAGCGTTGGTTAATGTTGATTTTCCTACATTCGGACGGCCGGCGATGGTAATTTTAGGCAGCCCTTCGAACGGATCTTTGTATTCGGTTGTAGGGAAATCCTTAACCACGTCATCCAGCAGGTCTCCGGTTCCGGAACCCGTAGCGGAAGAAAGGGTATAATACTTATCAATTCCCAGCTGGTAAAATTCGGTAGCCGCAAGCTCTTCTTTGGAAGAGTCTACTTTGTTGATGACAATGTACACCGGCTTGTTTGCTCTTCTGAGCAGCCTGTAGATTTCATAGTCGGTATCGGTAAGCCCTTCTTCCACGTTCATCATGAAGATAATGGAAGTGGCTTCATCTACGGCCAGCTGTACTTGCTTTCTGATTTCTTCTTCAAAGATATCATCGGTTCCTACATCATATCCTCCGGTATCGATAACGGTAAAGTCTACTCCGGTCCAGTCAGATTTCCCGTAATGGCGGTCCCTGGTAACCCCGGCCGTAGAATCCACGATGGCTTCCCTTCTCTCGAGCAAACGGTTAAAAAGTGTTGATTTTCCTACGTTGGGACGTCCAACGATTGCGACAATATTCGACATAAAAATGTTTAATAATCCTTCAGCTAAGCTCAGGATGGGTTATTAATGGGTTTCTCCAACTTTTAGAGCCCAATTTTTTGCAAAGATAAGGTTTTATTTTATTTATTCCCGAAAGATCTGCGGAACAGGGGTTTATAAGACAAAATCCGGTACTTAACAGCAAATGCTATATTAGCGGCTTTGATTAAAAACATTGAGAGCGTGCGTGTGTCAGAATTATAATTTTACCGGTTTAAAAAGGGTTCCTCTGTTGTACGCTGAAATATAAGTCCGCAGACTGAGCAGATCCGGCAGATCTTTGCTGTGTGTTGTTTACACATCTGTGTAATCACCGCAATCTGCGGGACTAAGTCCACTATCCGGCCTCACCCAGTTCCTCAGGCTACAGGATCCTGCTCCCCACAGGTTTCCCGGACAACATTTTGTCGAAAAATAATGCTTTGACTATCAGCAGACAAAGCAAATCCGGAAACATTTTCAGCCCGGAATGGCCTATTTTCATTTTTATATTTCAAATAAATTTTCTAATTTCGCAGCATTGAAACAGAGACCCATGGTGTAGCGGTAACACTACTGATTTTGGTTCAGTCATCTGGGGTTCGAATCCCTGTGGGTCTACGAAACCATCCTTTTAGGGATGGTTTTTTATTTAATAACAACTTTACAATACTTTTTATCCACATATTCTTTATTACCTGCTGATTGTAGTATTAACTACCGCCTTTGTATCTACATCAAGCTGATGTCTGTTATAGTTGTAGTACCCTCAATAATTGTCATTACCATTTCCATTTAATTTTTCGCAGAAATAAAACAAAACAAATTGTAAAAAAGTATGATTTACATAAAGATCTCATAAAAACCAATCAGAAACAATCAATTAAAAAAGTCTATAATTATTGACAACGCAGTTGAACAAAAGGAAGTAATTGTTATTAGTGCATAAAATGATTTTAGTTGTGCATTTATACAGCTTGAGTTAAAATAAACCCTATTAAATCTTAAAAAATGGAAACTGTCTTTATGA
>JAKOOI010000043.1 GCA_022701475.1 Weeksellaceae bacterium | reverse complement strand
GATTTTGCCAAAGCCTATCAGCGTAAGATTACCTTGCTCAGGTATTTCAATCCGATCGGGGCGCATCCTTCGGCGAAACTCGGGGAACTGCCTATCGGGATTCCGAACAACTTAGTCCCTTATGTAATGCAGACGGCTGCCGGGATCCGGGAGGCGCTGAATGTATGGGGAAACGATTATCCTACCGAGGACGGAACAGCAGTACGCGATTACATCTATGTAGTGGATCTCGCTAAAGCGCATGTAGCCGCTTTACAAAAGCTGATGCAACACAAAAGTGATGAAACCGTTATCGATATCTATAATCTCGGGACCGGCAAAGGATCTTCAGTGCTGGAGGTAGTAAAAGCCTTTGAGACCGCCAATAAGGTAGAAGTACCTTACCGTATCTGTGACAGGAGGGAAGGAGACATTATCATAGCCTATGCCAACGCAGACAAGGCAGAACGGGAACTGGGCTGGAAATCGGAAACTTCTTTGGAGGAAGCGTTAAAAACGGCATGGCAATGGCAGCAATACTTAAAAATGAAAAATGAATTCGGAACCATTAGAAACTAGACTCACACATTTAAATAATTTAGATATGAAAACACAAAGAATAGGCATTACATTTTCCTCATTCGATTTGCTTCATGCGGGACACATCAAGATGCTGGAAGAAGCGAAAACCGTCTGTGATTACCTCATCGTAGGATTACAGATCGATCCTTCCCATGACCGTCCGACCAAAAATAAGCCTACCCAGACCATTGTAGAACGTTATATTCAATTGAGAGGCGTAAGCGCAGTGGACGAGATCATCCCGTACTATACGGAAGAAGACCTGCTGGATATCCTGAAGTCTTTTGTAATCGATGTAAGAATCATCGGTGATGATTACCTGGACCGGGATTTTACCGGTAAGAAATACTGCGAAGAGAAAGGCATTGAAATCTTTTATAACAAAAGAGACCACCGTTTTTCTTCCAGCGACCTGAGAAAAAGAATTTATGAAGCAGAACTGGCCAAGCTTTCCAGAATGGAAGCGGCCGAAACTGCAGAATAATAAAAAAATCCCGAAAATAATTTCGGGATTTTTTTATGCAGGTATGTGGAATGATTACATAGGTCCGCCCTGCTGGTCTTCACCGGAGGCATTGGAATTGATGTCCTTCTTCCTTTTCGGCTGATCTACTTTTTCTCCCTGCTTGAAGCGGTAGGTTAACGAAATCGAAAACTGTCTTGGCTGCCACTGCATATACGATTCACGAATACCTGTAGCCAGATAGTTTACACTTCTCATTGCTCTTGTATTAAAGATATCCTGCATATTGAAAGTAATGGTACCGTCCCCGTTCCAGATGGTTTTGGAGGCACCCAGGTTCAGAGCATACATAGACTTCCTATCCTGGCTGGCTGTATTCTGTGGGCCTCTGTAAAAGCCCTGTAGCTGGAAGCTGAAAGTCTTATCTACTTTGAAAGTAGCATTCAGCCTTGCTCTCGTAGATACACCTTTTCCATCATATGGCTGAATCCGGAGTGCATTATTACCATCTTTATCAATAGTAGAATATGTATATTCTCCTGTGGTATTATAACCGAACACGCTGAAGCTTCCCAGCAATTTCAGCCACGGAAATACATCCGCTGTTCCGTTGAAGTCCAGTCCGTATTGATCGTTTGTACCCAGGTTCAGTGGGGTTGTAAAATAAATATTCGTCCGTTCATCTTCCTGGTAGGCTACAGTTTTAGTGTCTTCTGTAGTTCTTCTGTAGAAGAGGGTAGGATTCAGGGTGAATTTCTTTTTGGAGATATTGTAACCAAATTCGAAAGAATCTACATAAGACGGGTTCAGATCCACATTTCCAAGGAAAAGGTTCTGGTTATCTGTGATGGAGAAATAAGGAATCAGGAACCACGAACGCGGCCTGTCGATCCTTCTTGAATAATTAAGTAAAAACTGGTTGTCATTTCCCAGATCGTAGCTTAGGAATACACTTGGAAAAAGATTATTGTATGTTTTATTTTTATTAAGAACTCCTCTTTCTCCGCCTTCAAGATTTCTGTAATCTACTTTTACATTGGAAAGTTCATCCCTGATTCCCAGCTGATAACCGAAATTTCCTATCTTGCTTCGGAACTGAGCATAAAAGGCATTAAACAATTCATCATAATGGGTAACATTGGTAAATTTATCCAATGTATAAAAAGGAAGATTTATCCCGTCTGCCTGATTGGCGGAATTATCATAAAAGTTATTGTTGCTGTCTATCCTGTATCCGGCTTCCAATTTGGAATTTTCGCCGATCGGAAGTTCGTAGTCCACTTTTCCGATCAGGGTTTTGGTGCGTGAATATTGTGAGTTGTTGCTTGGATTATAAAACATACCCGGCTGTATTCCGATCACATTTCCTGTCAGATCTCTGGTAACTTTAAAGTTCGATTCTTCGTTAATATTTGTTGTGTTATCACTTTTATTGCTTTGTACACTTAATGATACAGATAAATTCTGTCCTTTGTCATCAAATTTATGATCCCAGCCCAAATCTCCCTGAAACGCGAGGTTCGTATTATTTCCATCACTGGTCCTCAAGGTATATGCATTTGGAAATACCGCATAATTATAGAGGTAGTTATAATTGATTCTTCCGTCTGTTTCATTATCGAAAGTTCTTATAGTTCCTGATAAGTTGACTGAGTTTTTATCATCAATATCATACACAAAACCGGCGTTGGCATTATAGTTCTTTGAAAAGTTCTTGTTTTTGGTTTCCTGATCTGATCGCAACAGTTGATATTCCTTACCGTTACTGTAATTCAGGTTGCT
>JAKOOI010000003.1 GCA_022701475.1 Weeksellaceae bacterium | reverse complement strand
AATATCCTCGGAAAAGTGAAATTCAATGACGTAGGACTTGAAATTGCCAAAACGGGAAGCGATTTCAGGAAGCTGAATGATGAAATTGATTTTACCCGCCGCGGAATCGAATTCAATGATTTCAAGATTAATGATAAAGACGGAAACTCATTGGTAGTGGACGGCCAGGTGCTGACACAGACCTATCGCGATTTTGCCTTCAATCTTGATGTAAATGCCAAAGACTTCAAGGTGGTGAATTCTGAAAAATCCAATGATGCCATGATGTACGGAGTCCTTGCCATTGATGCAGGATTAAGAATCCGCGGAAACCTGGATCTCCCGAAAGTAGACGGCAGACTGGCCGTTGCAGACAATACCGACTTTACGTTCGTGCTGCCTCAGTCCTCTCCTACCCTGCAGGAAAGGGAAGGTATCGTGGAATTCATCGATCAGGATCAGATTGCCCTGAATAAGACCATTAAGGCAGATTCCCTGAACAGCCTGACCCGGATCAAAGGAATGGATGTCAGCGTCAATATCGAACTCAGCAAGGAAGCGAAACTTTCTTTACTGATTGACAAAGCCAACGGGGATTTTGTGAAAATCCAGGGGGAAGCGGAACTGACCGGCGGAATTGACCCTTCAGGGAAGACAACCCTTGTAGGCGTGTATGAAGTGGAATCCGGAAGCTATGAAATGTCGGTAAGCATCCTGAAACGGAAATTCGAAATCCAGAAGGGAAGCACCATTACCTGGACCGGGGAACCTACTACGGCCAATCTTGATATTACCGCCGTCTATAAAACGGAAACGGCACCGATTGATCTGGTAGAGCAGCAGATCAGCGGGGAAAGTGCCGGAACGCTGAACCAGTTTAAGCAGAGGATGCCTTTCAACACTTTACTGAAAATGAACGGTGAACTGCTGAAGCCGGTGATCACTTTCGATATTACCACTGCTGAAAAGAACAATGCCGTATCATCAACCGTTACGGATATCGTAGACCAGAAGCTTTCCCAGCTGAGAACCCAGGAATCCGAGATGAATAAACAGGTGTTCGCGCTCCTGCTCCTCAATAGGTTCATCGGTGAAAACCCGTTCCAGTCCGGAGCCGGCGTTTCCGGTGAGACAATGGCCAGACAGAGTGTGAGCAAGATCCTGTCCCAACAGCTGAATAACCTGGCTTCCGGGCTGATCAAGGGTGTGGATCTTAACTTTGACCTGGAGTCTTCCGAAGATTATTCCACCGGAACCCAGAATACCCGCACCGACCTGAATGTCGATATCAGCAAAAAACTGCTGAACGACCGCCTGAAAGTCTCCGTAGGAAGTAATTTCGGCCTGGAAGGGGAAGCGAGGCAGAATGAAAGTACAACCAATATTGCGGGAGATGTTACGGTAGATTACAGCCTGTCCAGAGATGAGCGGTACATGCTGAGAGCCTATCGTAAGAATGAATACCAGGTGGCCCTGCAGGGACAGATCGTAGAGACGGGGCTCGGGTTTATCATTACCCTCGATTATGATAAATTCCGGGACATCTTCAGGAAATCCGGCAATAAAAAACAGCAGAGAACCACCAGAAAAAGTAAAGAGAACCAAGCCGTAGAATTTAAATAATGAAAAACACCTATCAAACCTATTTTAACTATATCCTTACCTGCGGACTGGTTTCGGTAACGCTTTCATGCAGCAATACGAAATACCTGAAAGAAGGCCAGATGCTGTATACGGGCGCAGAAGTCAATATTGAAAACGATACCATCTCAAAAAATGAAAAGAACAACCTTAAATCGGCCCTTGAAGGAAAACTGACACCTAAGCCCAATTCCTCTTTTCTGGGTTTAAGGCCCAAGCTTTTCTTTTATAATATTGCCAAAGAGCCTAAAAAAGAAAAAGGCTTCAATTACTGGCTGAAATACAAGATCGGGGAAAAGCCGGTTCTGCTGGGCGACGTGGACCGGGAATTCAACCGGGATATCATTGTGAATTATGCAGAGAACAAAGGATACTTCAATGCGGATGCCACCTATGACACCATTTCCAAAAATAAAAAAGCGAAGGTCATCTATACGGTAAAACCCGGAGCGAGATACCTGATCAGCGATGTTAAATTCCAGAAGGATTCTTCGCTTGTCAACAAGGAGATCCGGATGCTTACGGATAAAACTTTCCTGAAAAAAGGACAGCCTTTCGATCTTGACTTCATCAAATCCGAAAGAGAAAGAATAGACAACGGCTTAAAGGAAAGAGGATTTTATTATTTTCACCCGGATAACCTCATCGTACAGGCAGACAGCACCGTGAGCAAAAACCATAAAGTGGAAATGAATGTCAAGCTGAAGGACAATACGCCGGAACTCTCTACCGAACAGTTCAGCATCGATAAAGTGGTGGTTTTCCCGAATTATAACATCCAGGATGTAAAAGACGGGAAATACAGTGTTCCGATGCAGGCCGATTCGCTTGAGAAATATAAGTATCATGATATTTATGTCATTGATCCTACACATAAGTTCAAACCGAGGATTTTCGACCGTGCCCTTTATTTCAAAACGGGAGACCTTTATAACCGGACCAACCATAACCTGACGCTGAACCGGCTGATCAGTCTTGGTGTTTTTAAATTCGTGAAAAATGAATTCGTAGTTTCGGATTCGCTGCAGCATAAATTCGATGCTTATTACCTGCTGACCCCGCGGCAGCTGCAGTCGCT
>JAKOOI010000586.1 GCA_022701475.1 Weeksellaceae bacterium | reverse complement strand
CATATCGAAAGGTTTGCCGCCCAGTGGAAAGACAATACGGAAAGGAAGGAACAACTTACCCGTGAGAAGCTTGCCCTTGAAGCTACGGTAAAGGAAATGGAAAACCAGGAAAAAAGCAGCTTGGCAGAAATGGGCCAAAAGCAGAAAACGCATGAAAAGCAGATTCAGCATCTCCTGGAAATCCAGCAGCAGCGGAACCTGATCTTTGAAGGAGAGCCTGCAGATACCGTAGAAGACAGACTGAGGCGAATGGCAGCAGACGCCCTGAAACAGCATGAGCTGCTCAGAGAGGCCCTGCAGAATCTCCTGCTGGAAATCACACGGCTGCATACCCGGCAGGAAGAAACGGAAGCAGGCCTTCTGGCAGCCGGAAAAGAAGCGGAAGCTGCCAGTGACCGACTGGAAAGCTGGCTGAACGCTTACAACAGAAAAAAGAGTTCCCCGCTTACGATGGCTGAGCTCCATGAACTGCTGGACCTCAGCCATGAATGGATGGAAACGGAACGGATCTTCCTGCAGTCTGTTGAAGAAGAAGCGACGAAGGCAGAGTCCATTGCTGCAGAAAGGAAGCAGGCCCTGACCGGCCATCAGGAAAAACGCCCGTCCGGGCGCAGTGCTGAAGAGCTTGATGACCTGCTGACAGCGGTAAAAGCAGATGCCGAGCAGAAAAAACACAAGAAAGGGGAAATCAGTTTCCGGATGCAACAGGATGCGGAGAACAGAAACAGGATCGGCGACCTGCTGAAAAGCATCGAAGCCCAGGCTCTGATCTCGGAAAACTGGAGCAGGCTGAATGAAATGATCGGATCGGCAGACGGTAAAAAATTCCGCCAGATGGCACAGGAATATACGCTTGATACCCTGTTGGAATATGCCAACATCCACCTGCAGTCCCTTACCGGCCGGTATGAGATCGGACGCATCCCTTCTTCGCTTGGTCTCCAGGTGACGGACCGCGATATGGGCGATGAAGTACGGACGGTCTATTCGCTTTCCGGCGGTGAATCGTTCCTGGTTTCACTGGCTCTGGCACTGGGCCTCGCCTCCTTATCTTCCAACCGGATGAGGGTGGAATCGCTGTTCATAGACGAAGGTTTCGGTTCGCTGGATCCCAATACCCTGAATATTGCTATGGATGCCCTTGAAAGGCTCCATAACCAGGGCCGGAAAGTCGGGGTGATTTCCCATGTCCAGGAAATGACGGAACGCATCCCGGTACAGATCCGGGTGAGCAAGAAACAGAACGGAAAGAGCAAAGTGGAAATTACCGGCAACTAGCCTCCCGGAAGGGCAGCGGCCGGTCTCAGGGATTCATTCACCGGCAGGATGGCTGTAAGAATTTTCCCTTTTTATTCATTTTATCTACCATAAATCATCTGAATTTTAAGAAAGCATAATTGATTTGCAATAGACTGTTTATGATCCTGGACATAAATGAATTCTTTTTTAAACAATAGATTTACTAGACAGTTCAGAATTACACCACGATATCCACCGCTACTTTCACTGCTCCAGTGCAAAGCGAGCCCGTGATTTCCGGGTTTTCAGGACATAATTAATACCAAATCATATGCAGAATATTTTATGTTTCAGTCATCTCCACTGGAATTTTGTGTACCAGCGTCCCCAGCATCTGCTGAGCCGGTTTGCCAGGCAGTACCATGTTTATTATTTCGAAGAGCCAAGACCCGGTTCAGATTCCTATCAGATTACCCGGCAGGACGGCATTTCCATTGTAGCCCTGTTTCTGGATGATCATGGAACCGACCGTAATATCAGGCTCAGGAACATTATCGATCAGTTTATGGCAGATCATGGGATCAAAGAATACCTGTGCTGGTATTACACCCCGATGGCGTTGGAATACACCGGCCACCTGAAGCCGCAGGTTACCCTGTATGACTCGATGGATGAACTTTCCGCCTTCCGTTTTGCTCCGCCACAGCTTCTGACTCTGGAGACCGAACTCTTTAATAAAGCTGATGTTGTCTTTACCGGCGGCCATACGCTGTACCAGGCTAAGAAAGACCGTCATCACAACATCCATCCTTTTCCAAGCAGCATCGACAAGGGACATTTTCAGGCAGCAAGGCATCATGGGACCGACCAGCCGGACCAGAAAGACATTCCGCATCCGAGATTCGGGTTTTACGGGGTCATTGATGAAAGGTTTGATATTGAACTGCTGCGTGAAGTTGCCCAACGGAAACCCGACTGGCATTTTGTAATCATCGGCCCGGTGGTGAAGATCAATCCGGATGACCTTCCGAAAGCAGACAACATCCATTACCTGGGTCCGAAAAAATATGAAGAGCTTCCGGCCTACATCGGCCATTGGGATATTGCCCTGGTGATGTTTGCGCTCAATGAATCCACCGAGTTTATAAGTCCTACCAAAACCCCGGAATACCTGGCAGCAGGTCTTCCCGTAATTTCCACGCCCATCAAGGACGTCGTAAAACCTTACGGTGAAGAAAACCTGGTCTATATTGCCGGCCATGCAGACGATTTCATCATGTACGGTGAGGAGGAGCTGGCGAAAAAATGCAAAAAGGAATGGCTCATGAAGGTAGATGAATTCCTGGCAGATGATTCATGGGACAATACATTCGAGAAAATGAGCATCCTGATTAATAACGTAAAAAAAAGCAACGGTATTTATGTATGATTTTCTGATTACCGGCTGCGGGTTTGCCGGCGCCGTACTGGCGGAACGGTTGGCAGATTCCGGAAAAAAAGTGCTCATCGTAGATAAACGCAGCCATATTGCCGGCAATGCCTATGACTATTACAATGAAGAGGGCATCATGATCCACAAATACGGCCCGCATATTTTCCACACCAACTCGGAAGAAGTATTTTCTTATCTCAGCAGGTTTACGGACTGGCGGCCCTATGAGCACCGGGTGTTAGGAAGTGTGGACGGACAGCTTGTCCCGATTCCCATCAACCTTACCACCATCAATACCCTGTACGGGAAAAACCTGACTTCCGATGAAGTTGTCGATTTCCTGGCTTCCAAAGCCGAACAGCGGAAACCCGTGCTGACATCTGAAGATGTTGTACTGAATGCCGTAGGAAAAGAACTTTACGAAAAGTTTTTCCGGGGCTATACCAAAAAGCAATGGGATCTGGATCCTTCCGAACTGGACGCTTCCGTGACGGCAAGAGTGCCTACCCGGACCAACCGGGACGACCGCTATTTTACCGATACATTCCAGGCAATGCCGAAACATGGCTATACCGAAATGTTCAAACGGATGCTTTCCCATGAAAACATCCATATCATGCTGAATACCAACTACCGGGATATCGTAGACCTTATTCCCCACAGGAAGCTGATCTATACGGGGCCAATTGATGTTTATTTCGATTGCCGCTACGGGAAGCTGCCTTACCGGTCCATTGATTTCCGCTTTGAAACCCTGGACACCGGAAATTACCAGCAGACGGGCACCGTCAATTACCCGACTTCAAATCTGTATACACGGATTACGGAATTCAAGCATCTTACCGGACAGGTTCACCACAAAACCGCTATAGTATACGAATACCCGAAAGCGGAAGGCGATCCTTACTACCCGATTCCGAGGAAGGAAAACCAGGAAGTCTATAACCGGTATAAAAAACTGGCGGAAGAAACTCCCGATGTTTATTTTACAGGCCGGCTCGGAACCTATAAATATTATAATATGGACCAGGTGGTGGCACAGTCGCTGGCTTTGTTCAGAAAAATAACAAAAGACGATGACGCAGTACAGTGAAACTTTTCCGGGTTCCGAAAAACCTTTCCGCTCTTTTATCATGGGCGGATTTGAATGTGCCGACCATCAGAATGCCTTCGGAGAGCGGGTAGACCTTACGGAACTTACCGGCCATGACCGGTATATTGCAGAAGATTACAACAGCCTCAGGGAAATCGGAATTTCTACCGTCCGCGAAGGGATCCGGTGGAGCTTTGCAGAGCGAGCCCCTTTTGAGTATGACTGGAGCCAGGTAGAAGATATTATCTTCCAGGCAAAGGCCTCCGGCATCGAAGTCATCTGGGACATCTGCCATTTCGGTTTTCCGGACGACCTTACGCCGCTGCATCCTATGTTTGCCCGGAGGTTTGCCCATCTGTGCAGAGCTTTTGTCCTGAAATACCGGAGCCTTTGCCCTGAGGGCAATCTCACCGTAACTCCTATCAACGAAGTCAGCTTCCTGTCATGGCTGGGTGGAGACGTACGGGGAACCAGCCCATACTGCGTAGGCCAGGGATGGGAAGTGAAGTACATGATGATGAAAGCCTATATTGAAGGGATTGAAATGATGCGGGAAGCGGATCCGCACGTTAAAATTATGGCCACTGAACCGTTGATCCACATTGTGTCACCGGATCCGGCAGATACCGCCCTGGTTCTCAAAGCTCACGAAAAACATCAGGAACAGTTTCAGGTACTGGACATGCTGACAGGGAAGATATGCCCGGAGCTGAGAGGCAAACCGGAATACCTGGACATGATCGGGGTGAACTTTTACTGTGACAACCAATGGACCGTTACGGACCATCAGTATATTCCCTGGGATGAAAGCCCGCCGAATCCTTCGTGGAGAAGCCTGTATTCGCTGGTGGAGGAAGTTTTTATCCGTTATGGGAAGCCAATAGTGATTTCCGAAACCAGTATGGCCGGACACAAAAGATACCCATGGCTGAAAATGATCGCTGAAGAATGCATCACCATCCTGCAAAGCGGGATTCCGCTGTTAGGTTGCTGTATCTACCCGATTATTGACCGTCCGGACTGGGATTTCCCTTCCCACTGGCACCACAGCGGTGTGTGGGACATCCACAATCCTGATACCCTGGAACGCGAAATCCACTATGAAAGCAAAGTTGCCCTTGAGGAATTCAGGCAACAGCTGTCAGCTCCGGAAGTGCCGGCGGCTGAAGAAATCCAGATCCTGTAAAAGCTGCAGCGGATTTCTGCCTATGGTATTCCCACAGGACATCCGCTACCGGGCATTTCCACCTCACAGCATCTGCAGAGTGTTCATTAATTTACCATCTTATCAGCATTCCCCTGACCGGCTTCTAAGGGGAATGTTAATTCCATCCGGCAAAATAATCTGTTTCCCCTTATCTGTCCCCTGTTACATTGATGCACATTTCATAAATTTAATATTCATGGCATATAAAATATTTCTCACAATCGTGAACAATATTAACAGTTGATTTATACTTGTTTAGCATGATACTTGTGATAGTGTTTCATAGATATGGCCTGGTAAGGCCCGTTTTAATAATTGACTGAAAATCAATTATTTAAAATAATTCAACAAATAAGGAATAGGAATCACGGCTGAATTTTAACATCCGGATATGAAAAAAATTATTACTTTTGTTTGTAAATAGAAAATTTATTTGTTCCCCTGTTATTTTTAAACAGCCAGAGAAAAACATAAAAAAAATCGTCGTATGAGAAAAATAATTCTACTCTTTACATGCCTTTTCGGAATTTCAGCCTTTTCACAGATCAAAGTGCTGAAAAATGTTTCGTTGGTGGAAATCGGTAAGGACAATTCCGTAGGTTTATATAAAAAAGAAGATAAATTTACCATTAATTATCAGGACCTGAATACCGCCAACCTGAATACGTTCCGTTCTTTTTCTTTCCAGAATATGAACAAAGATGTTGCAGGGCTTTATGAACTGATCACCAATGGGTTTATCGACACTCCGGAAGGCAATATCGTGCTGGAGCTTCCCAATGATATTGTTGAGCTTCATTTTGAAAGGAACCTGGGGCAGCCTACCGTTCAGTTTATCCAGTACATCAACAAAAACCGTAAGTATGTAGGAAAATCCCAGGTGCTGAACAAGAAGCAGATCGATAAGATTTTCGGAAAGCTCAACGGAAAATCATCACTGTATGACAGAGCGGCCGGAATGACTCCGGTAAATCCTGTAACCCCTGTTTCTTCTTCTGCGGCAACGGCAGCCCCCCGGACTCCCGCCCCTGCCGGTAAGAAAACCAGAAAATAACCGGTATTCCACAATATTCGTACAGCTCATTCCCCGGAATGAGCTTTTTTATTTTTATTTTTGCAAAAAGACGTTTTTATTATGCCCCTTCATATTCATCACTTGACCAAAAAATTCGGCGGCCAGACGGCGCTGAACGACATCAGTATCTCCATAGAAAACAATGAAATCATCGGTTTGCTGGGTCCGAACGGAGCCGGGAAATCCACGCTGATGAAATCGATTGTCGGTGCCCTGAAAATTGATGAAGGCGAAATCATCTTCAACGGTAAAGACATCACCGCACATGAGACCGAGAGCAAGAAAAGAATCGGTTTCCTCCCGGAAAACAATCCGCTGTACCTGGAGATGTTTGTCAGGGAATACCTCGAATTCGTGGCCAACATCCATAAGATCCCGGAATCCAGGGTAGAAGAAGTCATCGAACTGGTAGGCATTACCCCGGAGAGAAACAAAAAGATCGGCCAGCTTTCCAAAGGATACAAGCAGCGGGTGGGACTGGCACAGGCCATCCTTCATGAGCCGGATCTCCTTATCCTGGACGAACCGACCAACGGGCTCGACCCCAACCAGATTATTGAAATCCGCAATGTGGTGAAGGAAATCGGCCGGCAGAAAACCGTTCTGCTTTCCACCCACATCATGCAGGAGGTGGAAGCGCTGTGTTCCCGCGTCATCCTGATCCATAAGGGCAACATTCTCCAGGACTGCGCCATCGGTGAATTCAAAGGAAGGTTTGACAGCCTGGAAGAAGCATTTGCGCATTATACCCAGACAGAACCTGTCACCGGACACCAGTAATCAAAAAGACAGCCGTCCGTTTTCACTGGGCAAGTCACAATCGGCAAAAGTTCATGCTGGCTTTAAATTTGATGAAGGTATATTTCAAACCAAATAAAAACAATATGATTAAGAAAGTTTTGTCCGGAGCCTTTTTGGCTGTTATCTGTACCATGGCTTATGCCAGTGAAAGCAGAAGCGGATCAGCTGCTGATACCGGCTGCACAATTGAAGCAATCCAGAAAGTACCGAAATCATTTATCGTGAAGACCAGCAAATTCAAGATCAAGATCGACCGGCAGCCGAACGGGAATTACCTGTACCAATCCTGGCCTGCCAACGGAAAGCTCTCTTCCAAGGCGAGCATGATCATCAGCGACGGTGAGATGATTCCGGACGGAACAGGCGGAAACTATTATTACGAATTCAGCAACAACGGCTATACCTACAGGATCTGGAGAAATTACCTGACCGATTCTGCCAAAAAAGC
>JAKOOI010000584.1 GCA_022701475.1 Weeksellaceae bacterium | reverse complement strand
AATTTTGGCTGAAGCCGGTTATGATGCATCATAAAGGTAAATGGGCTAAAGCCCATTTCATTTGATCATATCTTTATTTTTTTTAACGCGAAGCATCCGGAGCAGATTATACCGGCATGGCATCCGGATTCATAAATTCCGTGACCGATTGCTGAGCCTTATCACCAGAGCACCGCAGGAAGAATAAACTGCTCCAGCATTTCGGTAACCTGGGAATGCGCATACGACTGGCCGTAGGCACTTGCCGTGATGACGATGACAAGGGGAAGATCCTTAAAAATAAGGATATAGTTCCCTCCGTTTCCTGCACAGTAAAAAGCTTCTGCCTGCTTCCTGCCTGCTTTGAAGCTTTTGTTCCAGAAAAGATAGCTGTAGTACTCATCTTTCCGTTCCGGGATCTGCACCTGCCGGGTCATTGTTTTCCTGACCCAAGATTCCGGAAGAACCCTTCTCCCGTTCCAGATCCCGTTGTTTTTGTACAGCTGGCCGTATTTGGCAAAATCCAGCGCCTTCATACGGATTCCGCCGGCCGTATTGGGAATGTGCCGCGGTGTGTACTCCCAACGGTAGTCCGTAATATTCAGCGGCCCGAACAGGTTTTCATCTGCAAATCTTTCCAGCCCTCCAGGGACCGACCGGTCCAGGAGATCACCCAGAAGAATGGTACCTGCTGTAAAGTAATGCCAGCGTTTTTTCAGCGCGGGATCATATGGCAGGTTCAGTACAAAACCGGTCCAGTCGTCTGTCGGGTACATCTTTTCCTCGTTCCCGGGAGAAGCGGGATCATCGTCATTACCTTCAAACCCTGAAGACATAGTAAGGAGTTCTTTAATCGTTGCTCCGCTTTTACCTTCCGGATGCTGAAAATCACCAAAACGGTAAAATGTGCTGAGCTTCTGATGCTCGTCTTTAATCAGCTTTTTACCGGCGGCTATTCCCGTCAGGGTGGAAACAAAGGATTTTCCCACTGATCTTGGATCATGCATTGTATTCCGGTCTTCTCCGTTAAAGTACTCCTCGATCTGCAGCTTCCCGTTATTAATGACCATAATACTGTTGATCCGCCTGAAGATTCCCTCATCGATCAGGCCTTTGAGTTCCTTGATTTTTGCGGTATCGAATTTTTCATGAGAGACCGGAAACCCGTCGTACGGTTTGGGTCTGTTCAGTATAATTTTCCTGATATCGATCACCGGATGCCATGCTGCCAGCACATCAAGTTCGCCGGCGGCCATCAGCGGACCTGTCTTCACCTGACCGCCGACCCTGAGATAAGGACGTATCTCCAATCTCAGATGGTGCCGCCCGTCGGTAAGGGCTTTTTCCCCGCCGTTGCTCATGAATCGGTTCCAGAACGATTCGCTCCATGATCCCTGCCCGCTGATATTATTGATCAATGGCCTGATGAGGACAACTGCGGTATCCTGCACCTTCTGCCGGGGCGCGCCGGGAAGCAGGTTGCTGCTGTATATTTCCTGATGGTCCACCAGGATGGTAAACCGGTAATTTCCTGTCCTGAAAAGCGCATCCCTTTCTGCATCCGGATTCAGGCGGGAAATATATTCCGTAAGAGGCTGATCAAAAATTGCAATGAAGGAAAGGTCGCTCTTAGGCGTTAAGGTGTACCGGCTGACCGGGTCTCTATCCGTGATCCGGCTGATGTCTTTAAAGGAATGGAAAAACAGGATCTTTCCCCGCGGTACCTCACTGAAAAAATTCCGGTGCTGGCCTTTCAGCCCTGTGATGACCGAAAAAAAGACGATCATGATGATGGTTTTCAAAATAAACAGATTGGGTTAATGGTGCAAAATTCAGTACAATCTGCCAGGAAAAATTGGATGATGTTAACATCTTCCTTTCTGTATTTTCCTGAAAAGAAGCGGATTGAGCCCCATATAGGTTCTGAAGGTCCTGATAAGATGGCTCTGGTCTGTAAAACCGCAGTCGTATGCAATGGAAGTAAGCGGCCGGTCACTGCCCAGGATACCCAGTGCCGCCTTTTCCGTCCTTAGCCTCCGAAGGTATTCCCCGAAGGTGCAGCGGAAATATTTGCTGAAGCTTCTTGACAGATGCACCGGATGAATATCAAGCATTCCGGAAATTTCACTCAGGTTAAATGAAGTTGTTCCGGGGTCACTGTCAATCAGGATTTCCCGCAGCCTGCCCACCCAGTGAGGAGTGCTTTTTTCATCATTTAGCGGCATGTTATTCAGTAATGAAAGGATCTCGAGCACCACCGATTCAATGATCATTCTGCTGTCCGGGCTGCCGGATTTGCTTTCGGCCAGGAGCCTGCAGAACAGGATTTTCAGCAGCGGATCCTCTATTGCGCAGTTCCCCTGAATACCGGAGAGGGAAAGGTTGTAATCTTTCAGAAATACGGATTCAATTTCCAGATGAAAGCCTCTTGCCCTGCCTGCAGGCTTGTGGTTGTAATGACATTCGTCCCGGTGGTGAAAGAGGATATTGCCGGCCCCGAATGTTTCTTTGCCATTTTTGTATCCTTCTGTCAGACCGCCTTCCAGAAGAAAGGTAAAATAAGGGTTTTCATGGTAATGCCAGTCGACAAAATCATGAGTGTATACCGTATCCGTAAGTGTCAGTGAGCCTATATTCCTTCTGAATCCGGTATCACCGTAAAACTTTCCTTTTTGAAGCTGTATCATCAGTTATTTAAAATGAAATATAAAGGTACCGATTTATTCCATATTTGCAGGACTGTATTTTATTGTCCCCTTTGTAGAGATGCCGGAAACCCGGGAAATAAAAAATACTGAAGAATAATCTCCAGTATTTTAAAATATCCGGTACCCGGTTTTCACCTGCTCCCGTAGAGGATGCTATGCAGTGTACTGCCCTTCTTCTTCTTTGTGCCAGAAAGTCACCCGTTCGGCAGTTATCTTCAGCAGGCAGATCCCCGGAGTGTCAACGCCTTCCGGAAACCACTGCTCAAGTCCGTCTACCCATTTGTCCTTTAAGGTTTCCTTATCCTTTATGACTTCGGTGGTTCCATAGCATTCAATAAACAGAAGATCGTCCGTCTGATAAATGAGATTAACCTTATTGTCATTCTTGATCTGACGGACTTTATTACTGTCCTCATAGGTAAAAAACCAGGAGTCCCCGTCATACTCTACCCTTCCGTTGTTGCTCATAGGCCTGGATTGCGGCTTGCGGTTTTCGTCCTGTGTGATCATCATGCAGAAATCGAGGTCTTTCATTTTTTCTGCAATGGTTTCCAGTGATGCGTTTTTCATTTTATTTTTGTTTGTGATTGGTTTTTCTGATTCCGGATCGCTCTGACGCTTTTCCTTTTCCTTCTCATCAATAAGCCTGATTTTAAACAGACTGAAACTGAGGGGTTTCATATGGGTGTACCAAAAGCTGTACCGATCGCCTTCATGTTCCAAAATTATTCTCCTTTCATTCCGGTTAATTTTTCCATAGCAAATTGTACTACCTTTGCAGTACAGCCGAATCTTTCGTAAAAACGGCCGGTACAGATGAAGACGTATAAATTCCAGGTATTTACCACGGCCATTGAGGAAAACATCCGGAACGGAGCTTTCCGGCCCGGCCATAAATTACCTTCGGTCCGGGAAATTAAAGCGCAATACCGGATCAGCACAACTGCCGTACAGAGCGGCTATGAATACCTGATGATCAGTGGCTGGGTAGAAAGTATACCGAAATCCGGATATTACGTGAGCCACCGGATGGAAATGCCGATCCGGCCTTCCCGGACCACGCACCGCCCTGTAGTACGGGATGCTGTTTTCAGGAGTAACCTGGCACTCACCACTTCCCTGAAGATGGGGAAGAAGATATCCGAATTCAATGTTGCTGCTCCGGGAGACCTGCTGATCCCTCAGAAAATGTTGCTGCGTACCATGCAGCAGGTTATCCGGGAGCAGGGTGCCGGGCTGCTGCGCTATTACCCTCCGGACGGATCGCCCCGGCTGAAAGAAAAGATTATTCAACGGGCTGCTCCCGACTATGGCGTTATCCGCCCTGAGGAACTGATCATTACCGATGGTGCTTTGCAGGCGCTGTATATTGCACTGGCCACCGTATGTACGGCCGGAGATATTATAGCCCTGGAAAGCCCCTGTGTTTTTTCGGTACTGGAGGTGGTACGGGTCCTGAAACTGAAAGTTGTTGAAATCCCTGTCGATCCTGCTGACGGATTCGATATCGGCCTTTTTGAAAAGGTATGCCGCAACAATAAGATAAAAGCCGTTGTCGTCACCCCGAATTTCCATAATCCGACAGGCTGCCTGATGGCGGATGAGCAGAAAATTAGGCTGGTGGCGGTTGCCCTTCAGCATGATATTGCCGTTATAGAAAATGACATTTATGGCGAGCTGCATTTCCACGGGCACCGGCCGGCCGTTATAAAAAAATACGATGACAGCGGGCAGGTCATTACCTGTTCTTCCTATTCCAAAACCCTGGCTCCCGGCATCAGGCTCGGCTGGCTCAGTGCCGGCAAATATGCCGGACGGGCGGAGCAGATCAGGTTTGCGCTGGGCAGTACGGTATCCCCGCTCTACCAGGAAACCATAAGCCGCCTGCTGGAAGGAACTGCCTACGACCGTCATCTGCGGGCATTCAGGATGAAGCTGGCAAAGAATGCCTATTCTGCCATAAACCTTATGGCAACCCATTTTCCGGCAGGCACAGAAATCATACAGCCATCAGGCGGCTATAACCTTTGGGTAAAAATGCCGGACACTATCGATATGGATTATTTTTACAGCCAATGTGAAGCGGTCGGGATCAGGTTTACGCCGGGATTTACCTTTTCCTTTACGGAGGCTTATGACCGGTATTTCAGGATGGTGATCGCAGATACATTTTCCAGCGAACGGGCAGAAGCCATCAGAATCCTGGGGAAGCGGCTGAAGGTAAGATGATGCATCTACAGCACGCTGTATGTGGTAAAACCATTTTATTCTGTACAGATGCCCTTCCTCCGGTACAGCACTATTTCCACTGTGTAAATTCCGGACAGGTCAGGTATTTCGTATAGATAAATTGAAAAGATTCCGGTTATTGAAAATTTTCCGGTAAAAACCTTATACTTATTGTCTTACGAATCACCGCTCCGGAAGATCGTTATTTACATGGCATCAATACATAAAATACCTTCCGGACTCCGTAGAAGTTCTATCTTATGCCGGAGCAGATCATAAGATCGCATGTATCCCAAATACCGCTGTTATTCATATCATACAGCCACAGAATCTGCATTCGATGTATTGTTGTCCCTGCATGCATGTACTACTGAACATATCATCTCTATTGATCTGTACCGGTCTGAATTTCCGGAAGTGTACCGGGAATCCTGCTGCGGGAATGCCTACCTTTACATGAAATAAAAGAACCAATGGAGATCACCACAAAATTTGCAATTGCAACCGATGAAGGAACAAAGAAAATGCTGGAGCTCACCCGGGAGCTGGCAAAGGAAAAATTTGCATCACTCCTGGATCAAAAAGAACTGCAGGAGTATCTGGAGGAACAATTTAATGAAAAACAATTGGTCGCCGAGATGAATGACCTGTCTAATCAATGGCTGGTAGTCTATGCCGGAACTTTCCCTGCAGGATATGCAAAAATAACCGCTAAGGGTAAAAGTCCCCAGGCTCTGGAAAACAGGCGCGCTACCCGAATTGCTGATTTTGCCGTATCAGAGACTTATCCGGAACCGGAGATCAGGAATGCCTTATTGGAGAAATGCCTTGCCCTCTGCAGTCACCATGACGGCATATGGATCAACGAATGCTTTCCGCCTTCGATAATAGAATTATTTGAGAACAGGGGCTTTGAAAGACAGCCTGGTGA